>DASQNC010000071.1 GCA_035645145.1 Azospirillaceae bacterium
GGGTCTGCTGGCGCGGGCCGGCATGGCGCGCTTCCGGGCCGGCGAGGTTTCGCAGGCGGAACGGCTTTACGGGGCCGCCCTGTCCCTGGACCCGGACGATCCCGAGCTTTGGATCGATCGCGCCCTGATCCGGACCGGCGCCGAGCGCTATTGGGATGCCGTCGCCGACCTGGGCGAGGTGCTGCGCCGGGCGCCGGACCGGGTGGACGCCCTGCTCTACCGCGCGCGGGCCTACGCCGCGCTGGCGCTGCACGATCTCGCCCTGGCCGATGCCCAGGCGGCATTGCGGCTGGCCCCCAACGATCCCGAGGCACTGCTGATCCGCGGCAATGCGCGCCTGCGCCGGGGCGATGCCGCCGGTGCCGAGGCGGATTGGCAGGAGGTCGTGCGCCGCGCCCCCCGCACGGCTTCGGCCGAGGCGGCCGCCGACAATCTCAAGCGCTTGCAGGCCGGTGCCGCGCCGCAGCCGCCCCGACCGTGAACCTTGAGGATACCGGACGCGGAACGGGCCAAGCGGCACGCCCCGGCCCAGGTCGTCAACCAGCTCTACCGCAACCTGTTCGGCCGCGACGGCGAGGACGCGGGCCTGGCATTCTGGGGCGACGCGCTGGCCAAGGGCACGATCGACGTCGGCAGCATCGCGCTGGCGAACTCAACGGCGCCCAGAACGACGATGCCCGGGTGGTCGAAAACAAGCTCGCCGTCGCCGAGGCGTTCACCGCCCAGATCGACACCCGGCCGAGATCGGCAGCTACACCGGCGATGTCGCCGCCAAGGCCGCCCGCGACTTCCTGGGCACCGTCGGCGCCTCCGCCGCCTCGCTCGCCACCGCCAAGGCCGCGGTGCCCGCCAAGGTCGCGGCCACCGTCACCGCCGATCCGGCCGGGCAGACCTATACGCTGACCACCGGGATCGACACGGTCACCGGCACCGGGAACCGCGACACCATCCACGCCACCCAGGCCACGCTGACGGCCGACCTGACCGGCTGGACCGGCGTGCAGACCGTCAGGGTCGCCAACACCGGCGCCGCCGTCCCGGTCACGGTGACCACCGCTTCGGCCAGCAACGTCGTCGTCAAGGGCGGCACCCGGGTCAAGGTCACCGACACCGACGGCGCATTGAAGAGCGTGTCGCTGGATGGCCTGACCGGCGAGGCGCGGCTGGTCGGCGACGGGCTGACCAAGGTGGCCCTCGCCAACAGCCGCGGCCCCGGCGCCTACATCATGATCGACAACCGAACGATGGACCACGCGATCGAACTGGCGCTGCACAACGCCACCGGCCGCAGCCTCGTCTGGGACCCCGAGGCAACGGCGTTCACGATGACGGTGACCGGTGCCTCCGACATCACCCCGGACTTCCCGATCGCCGAGACGCTGGCGGTGAAGGGCACGGCGGTGGCCGCCTTCGATGCCACCCGGCTGAGCACGCTGCGGACGGTCACGGTGTCCGAGGCGGCGGGCATCAATACGGACCTCAGCAGCCTGTCCACGCTGACGTCGGTGGACACCTTGGCGTCCACCGGCACCAGCACGGTGCGCACCCATGCCGACGTCGCCTACACCGGCGGCGCGGGCCGGGACAGCGTGACGGTGGTGGGCGCGCCGACGCAGGCGATCGGCCTGGGCGGCGGCGACGACACGGTGGTGCTCGCGGACGGGGTTGGTGCCGGCGGCTCCGTCGAGGGTGGTGCGGGCACCGATACGCTGTCGGTGAGCGCGGTCCAGGCGGTGGCGCTTGCTGGCAGTGCGGGCGTCAGTGGCTTCGAGCGGCTGGCCATCCGCGGGGTAACCGTGCCCATGACCCTCGATCTGGCCCGGCTGGGCAACATCCGCCACTTGGCTGTGGCCGACGTGACCGATAGGGACGCGGGCCGCCTGACCGTGACCAAGTCAACGTGCCCACGTCGGGTACGCTGCACGACACCATCATGGATGCAGCCGCTGGCGATCGGATCCGGTTCGCCATCTACAGCGGCACCGAGACCTTCGTGGCGGCCAAGGTCACCCCGGATGCCGGGGTGGGGTACCAGGATTACCTGAACGCCGCGGCGGCCGGCGGCAAGGGAACCGTCACGTGGTTCCAGTTCAACGGCAACACCTACACGGTCCAGGACCGCAGCGGGGCCTCGGGCTTCGTGAACGGGACCGACGTGGTGGTCGAACTGGCCGGCCTGGTCAATCTCGGCACCGCCACGCTCACCGGCACCCTCTGGGGACCCGAACTGGTCCTGGGGTGACCGGGGCGGGGCCGCTTCGGCGGCCCCGATTGCCGAGGGGGTTTAGAAATCCAGATCGGCGTAGTGGGGCGGCGGGCTGATGCCCGGCACCGTGTCGGCCAGGATCGCGCGGAAGCTGGGGCGCGACTTGATGCGCGCGTACCAGACCTTCGCTTCCCCGTGCTCGTCCCAGGGAACGTCGCCCATGTAGTCCACCGTGGACAGATGGGCGGCGGCCATGATGTCGGCGGCCGAGATCCGGTCGCCGGCCAGCCAGCTCCGCCGGTCGGCGAGCCACGCGATGTAGTCGAGGTGGTAGTGGATGTTGGCGAGTCCCGCGCGGATGGACTGCGGGTGCGGATAGCCGGAGCCCGACAGCCGCTTCCACGCCTTTTCGCCCACCAGGTTCTCGGTCACCTCCAGTCCGAACTTGGCATCGAACCAGCACACCAGCCGGCGCACCTCGGCCCGCTGCACCACGTCGCCGGGGTAGAGCGGGTCCGCCGTCGGATAGCGTTCGTCCAGATATTCCAGGATGACCGACGCGCCGGCCACGACGGTGCCGTCCTCGTCCACGAGGACGGGGACATCGCCCGACGGGTTCAGCACCAGGAACTCCTCGCGCCGCTCCCACGGTTTTTCCAGCAGGGGGTCGAAAGGCAGGTTCTTTTCCGCCAGTGCGAAGCGCACGGCGCGCGAAGGTGCCGAAAGCCAGTGGTGATGGAGTGTCCGCATAGCCGGGCGCACTGTAGCTCAGCCTCCCCCAATCCCCAACCGCCGTGGCAGGCGGCGGTCCGGGCATCGACGCCGCACCCGGGGGCGGCGTAATTGACCGTCAATGACTCTGCGCGCACATTGGTTGTGCGCCTTTCCCGTCGCCGTTCCCAATCCATGCCCGCCGCCAGCCATTCCCGCACCGCCCACAGCGACGGTGCGCATCCCGTGGACGAGAAGACCCGCTCCGGGGACACCGGGGCCGGGACCAACGGCGCGCGGGACGGCGACCCGGGCGAGCCGTGGACACCGGCCGAGCTGCATGCCGAGCTGATGGTCCTCCTGTCCCGCACGCAGGCGGATCTGGCCGACGCCCAAATCCGTCTGCGCGAAAACGAGGACGAGGTGAAGGTCCTGCGCCACCGGCTGGCCGAGTTGGCGGACCGCTATCTGAAGGACACGGTTGCCCTGCGCAAGAGGGCAAAGGAGGCAGAGGACTGGGCGCTGGACGCGCAGTCCCGTTTGCAGGAGGCCGAACAGATCGCCCAACGGCGCATGGCGGACTCCCTGTGGCCGGACCGGAAGTTCCGCGCCGCCAAGCGCGCCTTCGCCCGCTTGTACCACCCGGACAACATTCCCCGGGGTGCCGGGGACCGCGATGCCCGGATCGAGGTGTTCAAAGCGTTCTGGGAAGAGCTGGAGAAGATCGAGCGGGGGTGAGGGTCAACATCCGGCGGTTTCAGGCCGTCCCCTCCGCCTCCTCCAGCCAGACCGGGTTCTTCAGCGACTTCAGCAGTGCCGTGTGGGCTTCCAGCTCCTCGGCACTCGGCGCATGGGGGCGTGGCGGACGGACCTCGCGCACGCGGCGCGCGGGCCCGGCCGATCCCTTGGTGCCGGACGCGGTGAGGCCAAGCCCCTGCTGCCGGCCGCCCAGAAGCTCGATGTAGACCTCGGCCAGAAGCTGGGAGTCCAGCAGCGCGCCGTGCAGGATGCGGTTCGCGTTGTCGATGCCGAAGCGTTTGCACAGCGCGTCCAGGCTGGCCTGGGCTCCCGGGAAGCGCTCGCGCGCAAGGCGAAGCGTGTCCACCACCTTGCGGCCCTTGTCGATCGGCGGCAGGCCGAGGCGCCCCAGCTCCATATTCAGGAAGCCGATGTCGAACTGGGCGTTGTGGATGATCAGGTCGGCGTCGCCGATGTACTCCAGGAATTCGCCCGCAATCTGGGCGAACACCGGCTTGTCCGCCAGGAACTGGTCGGTCAGCCCGTGGACGGCGACGGCGTCCGCGGGGACGAAGCGTTCGGGGTTGATGTACCAGCGGCGGTGGCCCTGCGGGCCCGTGGGCAGGTGGTTGACCAGCTCGACGCAGCCGATTTCCACGATGCGGTCGCCCTTGGCGGGGTCAACGCCCGTGGTTTCGGTGTCCAAAACGATTTCCCGCATGCCGCCCCAGCCGTGATCCCGGAAAATGCCGGCGCGGCGGCCAGTGCCGCCCGTCCAGCCCCTTCGCCAGTCTGACGACCCGGACCAGCGCCTTCAAGGTGAAGCGTCGTCCCAGTCCGGTCGGCACCACGAAATCCGCCCGCCGGCGCTTTTCCACATCGGGCATCTGCCGGGCCAGGATGGCGGCCAGCTTGGCCTCGGTCATGCCGGACCGGGCCAGGACCCGCGCCCGCTGCACGAACCGGGGCGCGGTCACCACCACCGTCCGGTCGGTGCGGCGGTCGCCGCCGGTCTCGAACAGAAGCGGCACGTCCAGCACCACCACCTTCATGCGCCGGCGCGCGGCGTCCGCCAGGAACCGGCGCAGCGACGCCTGCACCCGCGGATGCACGATCGACTCCAGCCAGCGCAGCTTGTCCGGGTTGTCGAACACCTGCGCACCCAGCGCCTGCCGGTCCACGGCCCCGTCGCGCACCACGCCGGGGAATGCCGCGGCGATCGGCGCCACCGCCCCGCCGCCCTTGGCCAGCAGGCGGTGCACCACCGCATCGGCATCGTGCACGGGAATGCCCAGCCGGCGCAGCATGCGCGCCGCCGTGCTTTTCCCCATGCCGATCGATCCGGTCAGGCCCAGGATGACCATCACAGGCTCGCCAGCACGAAATCCCGCAACGCGGGCGTGACCTCGGGCGCCACCCCGAACCAGGCCTCGAACCCGGGCCGCGCCTGATGCAGCAACATGCCGAGCCCGTCCACGACCGCGTTCCCGCGCGCCCGTGCGGCCGCCAGCAGGGCCGTTTCCAACGGCGTGTACACGATGTCGGTCACCACGGCGCCCGGCGGAAGCCCGTCCAGGCGCAGGTCGAGGGGCGGTTGCCCGTCCATGCCGAGCTGCGTGGTGTTGACCAGCAGCGCCGCCCCGCCCAACGCATCCTCGCGCGCATCCCAGCCCAGCACCCGGACCGGTCCGCCCAGGTCGAGCGCCAGCCGTTCGGCGCGCTCGAGCGACCGGTTGACCAGCCGCACCTCCGGCACGTCCGCCTCCAGCAGGGCCGCCACGACCGCCCGTGCCCCGCCGCCCGCGCCCAGCACCACGGCCGGACCGGCGCTCCCGTGCCAGTCCGGGGCGCCCACGCGCAGGTTCGCGAGGAAGCCGAAGGCGTCGGTGTTGCTCCCCCGCAGCCGGCCGTCGGCCTGGACCACCACCGTGTTCACCGCCCCGATCCGGCGGGCGGCGGGATCCACCTCGTCCAGCACGGCCAGCGCGGCCTCCTTGTGCGGCAGGGTCAGATTGCACCCCCGCATCCCCAGGGCCGGCAGGGCGCGCAGCGCCTCGGCCAGCCGGTCCGGCGGGACGGGCATCGGGATGTAGGCGGCGTCCAAACCGTGCCGCCGGATCCACCAGTTGTGCAGCCGGGGCGAGCGGGAGTGGGCGACCGGCCAGCCCATGACCCCGGCCACCCGCGCCTTGCCCGAGATCGCGTCGCTCATGACGGCAGGACCCCGCGGGTGCGCAGGAAGTCCAGCAACGGCAGCAGCGGCATCCCCAGGATGGTCGCGTGGGCGCCGTCGATCCGGGCGAAAAGCTGCGCGCCCAATCCTTCGGCCTGATACGCGCCGACGGATGTGCACACGGCGTCGCCCGCGGCCTCCAGGTAGCGGTCCAGGAAGGCGTCGGACAGCGGGCGCATGGTCAGCCTGGCCGTGTCGGTCCGGTGCCAGATGCGGGCACCGTCCAGGCAGACGACCGCGCAGGACACCAACCGGTGCGTCCGGCCGGCCAGCGTCTTGAGCTGCGCCTTCGCGGCATCGCGGCCCGTGGGCTTGTCGAACCAGACGCCTTCGCATTCCAGCATCTGGTCGGCGCCGACGACCAGCAGGCCGGGGCGCCGCGCGCTGATCCGCTGCGCCTTGAGTTCGGCCAGCGCCTCCGCCACGTCCTCGGCCCGCGCGCCGGCCGCCTTCAGCGACAGCTTCACCTCGTCCTCGTCCACCGACGCCGGATCGACGACGACCTCCAGCCCGGCCGCCCGCAGCATGGCCGCCCGCGTGGCCGACCCCGACGCGAGCACGATGGGCGCATCGGCAAGCATTGCGGCCATGGCTAGACGGACTCCCCGGTGTGCAGGCCCGGGCGGCGGCGGGCCAGCAGCATCAGGATCTCGGCCGCCGTCTCCTCGATCGAGCGGCGCGACACGTCGATCACCGGCCACCCCTGCTGGGCGTAGAAGCGCCGCGCGGCCTGGAGTTCGGCGCGCACGGCCTCCGGGTCCACATAGCTGGTGTCCTCGCTCTGGTTCAGAAGGCGCAAGCGGTTGCGCCGGATCTGGACCAGCCGGTCGGGGTCCTTGGTCAGGCCGACCACCAGCGGTCGCGTCAGCACGGTCAGTTCGGGGGGCAGCGGCACGCCGGGGACGAAGGGGACGTTCGCCGCCTTCACCCCGCGGTTCGCCAGATAGATGCAGGTCGGCGTCTTGGACGTGCGCGACACGCCCACCAGGATGACATCGGCCTCGTGCAGGTTCTTCTGGGACTGGCCGTCGTCGTGGGCGATGGCGAAGTCCATCGCATCCATGCGCCCGAAATACTGGGCGTCCAGCATGTGCTGGCGGCCGGGCTGGCTTTTGGACTCCATGCCCAGATAGGCGCCCAGTGCCGCGATCAGGCTGTCCAGCACGGGGATGCAGGGGACCGCCAGCTCGTTGCAGACGTCCTGCAGGCGTCGGCGGAGCTTGTCGTCCACCAGCGTGAACATGACCAGACCCGGATTGTCGCGGACCCCCTCGATGACGAGGTCCAACTGGCGCTGGGTCCGCACCAGGTTCCAGAAATGCTCGACCGGTTCGACCCCGTCGAACTGGGCCACGCAGGCGCGCGCCACGCTGTTGATGGTTTCGCCCGTCGAGTCCGACACAAGGTGGAGATGGAAACGCTTCATGTTCATGGATGCCATCCTATCCACGGCCCGGCTGGGGATGAAAGGTGGATAACCGGCCCGTTTCCGCGATCCGGCCATTCCGCCCACCGACGGTGGACTCCCCATGCCACCCGTCGCACGCCTGTCGAAAACGTTCCGGCACCCTGGGGGAATCCGGGACAAACGGACTGTCCACACGAATTTTGCACATGCTTCTACGCCAATAGGCGTGCGGCTTTCCGCTGAGTCCTCCACGGGGTTTTCCACAGCGCCTCGCGCCGGTGCTCCGGACTGTGTATGAAATTGCGGTCAGCGGGGATCACCGTTACCCACAGGCCCAACGACCACTCCCACCTAGATTCAAACTCTTTCTTTAGGATGGATGTCCCCGTGCCAGCCGTTCGCCAGACCTCCCAGCCGGACACCCGGTCCAAACCGTTCCTGCGCGCCTTGGCCGGCGAAACCGTCGGCCCGGTGCCGTTCTGGCTCATGCGCCAGGCCGGCCGGTATCTGCCCGAGTACCGCGAGGTGCGGGCGCGGGCGGGCGGGTTCCTGGACCTCTGCTACACGCCGGATCTGGCGGCCGAGGTGACGTTGCAGCCGTTGCGCCGGTACGGGATGGACGCGGCGATCATCTTCTCCGACATCCTGGTCGTGCCGCACGGCCTGGGCCAAAAGGTCTGGTTCGCGGAAGGCGAAGGGCCGCGGCTGGAACCGGTGCGCGATGCGGCCGGGCTCGGCCGGTTGAGCCGGGCGGACCTGCCCGGGCGTCTGGCGCCGGTGTACGAGGCGGTGCGCCGGGTCAAGGCGCAGCTTCCCGACGGGACGGCCCTGATCGGCTTTGCGGGAGCGCCCTGGACGGTGGCGTGCTACATGGTCGAAGGGGCGGGATCGAAGGAATACCGGGACGTCAAAGGCTGGGCCTACGGCGATCCCGACGGTTTCCAGGCCCTGATCGATCTGCTGGTCGACGCGACGGTCGATCACCTCTCGCTGCAGGTCGAGGCGGGCGCCGAGGCGTTGCAGCTCTTCGACAGCTGGGCCGGCGTGCTGCCCGAGACGGCGTTCCGGCGATGGGTGGTCCGGCCGACCGCGAAAATCGCGGCCGCCCTGAGGGCCCGGCACCCGGATGTGCCGCTGATCGGCTTTCCGCGTGCGGCCGGGCACCACTACGAGACCTATGCCGACGAGGCGGGCGTGACGGCCCTGGGGTTGGACACGACGGTGCCGGTGGAATGGGCGGCGCAGCGGTTGCAGACCCGGCTTCCGGTGCAGGGCAACCTGGATCCCGTGATGTTGGCCGTCGGCGGGGCCGCAATGGAGGCCGAGGTCGTGCGCATCCTGGAAGCGCTGGGCCGTGGTCCCTTCGTCTTCAACCTGGGCCACGGCATTCTGCAGCACACGCCGCCGCAGAATGTCGCGCATCTGGCGCGCATTCTGCGGGAGTGGCGCCCGGCGGCTTGATACCGTCGGGGGGAAGTCGGAACTTCCGCCCGGCGGCCCGAGCGGTTAGGCTCGCCCCCGATTCAACCCCGAGGGGCAATCGACCGGCGGGAGGCCGCGGGCATGTACGAGTGGGTCAAGGCGCTGCACGTGATCAGCATCATCGCCTGGATGGCGGGGATGCTCTACCTGCCGCGTCTGTTCGTCTACCACACCCAGGCCCCGGCCGGCTCCATCCAGTCCGAGACGTTCAAGATCATGGAACGCCGGTTGATGAAGGCGATCATCAACCCGGCGATGGTCGCGACCTTCGTTTTCGGGATCTGGCTGATCGCGCTCAACCCCGGCTGGCTGTCCCAGGGCTGGCTGCACGGCAAGCTTCTGCTGGTGTTGGGCCTGGCCGCCATGCACGGCATGATGTCGCGCTGGCGCAAGGACTTCGAGGCCGACCGGAACGCGAAGTCCGAGCGCTTCTTCCGCATCGCCAACGAGGTGCCGACCCTGTTGATGATCGGCATCGTCATCCTGGTGGTGGTCAAGCCGTTTTGAGGCTTCGGGGGATCTCCACGGGGACGTTTGACTTGCGGCCGGGGTTCGGCTACCCATTTAACCCATAGGCCTGCGCGCCTTTTGTGTCGCGCGTAAGCGGAATGGCGCCATCCCTCCTGTTCGGGCGCCAAGGCAGGCCAATCCCCCCTGACCATAGCCCCTGCCCCGGGTTGGCGGCATGGGCGATCCCGAGATCACAGACCCCATGCACCTTCAGGAACTCAAGGTCAAATCGCCCGCCGAACTGCTCGCGTTCGCGGAGGAGCTGCAGATCGAGAACGCATCCAGCCTGCGCAAGCAGGACATGATGTTCGCGATCCTGAAGCAGCTTGCCGAAAACGACGTGCCGATCTACGGCGACGGCGTGCTGGAGGTGCTGCCGGACGGGTTCGGGTTCCTGCGCTCGCCCGAGGCGAACTATCTGCCGGGCCCGGACGACATCTACGTCAGCCCGACCCAGGTGCGCCGCTTCAACCTGCGCACCGGCGACACGGTGGAAGGGCAGATCCGGTCGCCCAAGGACGGCGAGCGGTACTTCGCCCTGCTCAAGGTCAACACGATCAACTACGACACGCCGGACAAGCTCCGGCACCGGATCAACTTCGACAACCTGACGCCGCTCTATCCGGACGAGCGGCTGAAGATGGAGGTCGAGGATCCGACGAAGAAGAACTTCACGGGCCGGATCATCGATCTGGTGGCGCCGCTGGGCAAGGGTCAGCGCGCGCTGGTGGTGGCGCCGCCGCGCACCGGCAAGACCGTGATGCTGCAGAACATCGCGCACTCGATCAGCGCCAACCACCCCGAGGTCTACCTGATCGTGCTGCTCATCGACGAGCGGCCCGAGGAAGTGACCGACATGGCGCGCAGCGTGCGCGGCGAGGTCATCAGCTCGACCTTCGACGAGCCGGCGGCCCGCCACGTGCAGGTGGCCGAAATGGTCATCGAGAAGGCCAAGCGTCTGGTCGAGCACAAGCGCGACGTGGTGATCCTGCTGGATTCGATCACCCGCTTGGCACGCGCCTACAACACCGTGGTGCCGTCATCGGGCAAGGTGCTGACCGGCGGTGTGGACGCGAACGCGCTCCAGCGGCCCAAGCGCTTCTTCGGCGCGGCCCGCAACATCGAGGAAGGCGGCTCGCTGACCATCATCGCGACCGCGCTGATCGACACCGGCAGCCGCATGGACGAGGTGATCTTCGAGGAGTTCAAGGGCACCGGCAACTCCGAGCTGGTCCTCGACCGCAAGATCTCGGACAAGCGCACCTTCCCGGCCATCGACATCCAGAAGTCGGGCACCCGTAAGGAAGAGCTGCTGGTCGACCGTGCCAACCTGTCGAAGATGTGGGTCCTGCGCCGCATCCTGACGCCCATGGGCACCGTGGATGCGATCGAGTTCCTGCTGGACAAGCTGCGGCACTCGAAGACCAACCAGGACTTCTTCGAGAGCATGAACCAGTAGGGTTCGGTCCCGGCGCCGACCGGGACGCCCGTCTCATACCCGCCGAGCGCATGGGGACATGCGCTCGGCTTTTTCTTTCCTGGGCGCCGGGTGCGGTCGCACCCTCCGCGGTGCGAAGATCTGGACTCCTGCGCGGCGGTCTCAGATTCCAAGCCGCGCGCGGGCTTCGGCCAGCGCGCGGTAATGCTTCAGCTTTTCGGCGAAGGGCAACCGCGCCAAGCCGCTGGGCGACGGCAGGACGAAGTCCACGGCGCCTTCGAACAGGCCTTCCGACTGCTCGCCCCAGGGCGCGTCCGACCGGCCGCCGGCGCCCACGTACACCCCTTTGCCCGCATAGGCCACGAACCGCGGCCGGTGGTGACGGACGAGTTGCCCGATCCGGGGAGCGCCCGCGCGCAGTTCCGCCGGGTCGAGGTCGGCCGTCCCCGGCGTGGCACGGGCCACCAGGTTCGTCAGCCCGAGGCCGATTTCGGCGCAAAGCGTGTCTTCGTGGGGGGCGAACAGGCGGGGCGTCAGGCCCGCGGCCGCCATCAGGCGCCAGAACTGGTTGCCGCGCCCGGCATAGTGATGGCCGGTCTCGGCCGACCGCATGCCCGGATTGAAGCCGACGATCAGGATGACCATGCCCGGCCCGAGCACATCGGCCAGGGGTCCGGGAGCGGGGTCGGGAGCGGCACCGGCCGGCATCATCGCCGCCGTCCCGCCACCCCGGACCCTATCGGGGCACGTGCCTTGACCCGGACGTGCCCCGGAGCCGGGTTCAGGCCTGCGCGCCCTGCTGCTGGGCGGCCGCCATCTGCTGCTGGTACAGCATCGAGAAGTCGATCATCGGCAGCAGCATGGGCGCGAAGCCGCCCTCGCGCGTGGCGTTGGCGACGATCTGCCGGGCGAAGGGGAACAGCAGGCGCGGCCCCTCGATCATCAGGACGGGGTGGACGTGCTCCTGCGGGATCCCGGCCAGGGTGATGATGCCGGCATAGTCCAGTTCGACGATGAAGGCGGTGGCGCCTTCGATCTTCGCCTCGCTGCGGACGGACAGCACCACTTCGTAGCTGTTCTCGGCCACACCCCGCGCCGAAACGTTGACCTGCAGCTCGCCATGGGGCTGTTCGGTCGCCGCCAGGCTCTTCAGCGGGTTCGGGTTCTCGAAGGAGAGATCCTTGATGTACTGGGCGTTGACCATGATGCCGGGCAACGCGGGACGCTCCTGGTCCTGGCCTTGGCCTTGGCCGTTCGGCGGATTGGTCATCGCTTGGGTACTCCTCAAGAAACCGCTGGAAAATCAGGGGAAGCGCAGCGCTTAGCACGCCCGCGGGCGGCCAAGCAACCGGCCCTGGGCGTGCCGTCCCGCACCCTCAGTCCCCCGGGGGGTCCCACGGGGCCGCGGGATCGAAGGGAACGATGGCGCAGTTGTGCGCTTCCTGGCCGGTCAGTGTCCGGATCACGCCCCAATGGCACACCAACGCCAATCCCGGCCGATCGTCGCGGGCGGCCAGGGCGGCCCGTAATTCGCCGAGCCGCAGGTGCAGGCGCGACCGCGGCTCGTCCAGGTCCGGCCACCAGATTTCCGGAAGGCGCGACAGGTCCAGCCCGGGGAACAGGGCCTCCAGCTCCGTCCGCGGCGTGCCGACGTCGCACGAGAAGGCGGCATGCTCGCCCGCCAGCGGTTCGACCTCGACCGGGACGTCCAGCAGGTCCGCGATGATGGTCGCGGTTTCCAGGGCCCGCCGGTAGGGGCTGGCCAAAATCCGTTGCACGCCCCGGCGGCGCAGCTCGACCGTGGCGGCGGCCGCCTGTTCGCGTCCGGTGTCGGTCAGGCGGGGATCGCGGATGCCGGGATCGCGGCGGGTCTTGGAGAAAAGGCGGTTCCACTCGGACTCGCCATGGCGCACGAGAAGCATCAGGACCTGTACTTCGAATTGGGGGAGCCCCAGTGCGAGGAGGAGGGGGGCAACGAGGAGGTGGGCGGCTGCGGCGGTTCGTCCCCGTCCAGTTCGCGCCATTCCGCCTCGATGACGCGCGGGCGGGCGGCCTGGTCCCGGGCGGCGGCCGGCCCGGCACCGCCGGCGATCCGCCGGTGCAGCCAACGATACACCAGCTCGCGGACGGGCGGGGCCAGCAGGAGCAGGGCGAACAGGTCGCCCACGAATCCCGGCACGATCAGCAACACCCCCGCGATCACGCGGCAGACCGCGTCGAACAGCGGGCGGACCGGCGCCTCCCCGCGGGCCGAAGCCGTCCGCAGTTCCGTCACCACCTGGAAGGGCTGGGCGCGCAGCAGGACGGTACCGGCCAGGGCCGCCAACAGGACCAGTGCCAGGGTCGCCAACAGGCCGATGCGGTCGCCGACAACGACGAAACCGGCGATTTCCAGAAGCGGTGCGGCGATCAATGCGACCAGAACGGCCATGCCCGTCCTTGCCTCCCTGGGAGCAGCCGCCTATCTAGCGGGAAAGGGATGCGCCCGGCGTGCCCCGACAAGGCCACCGGCAGGCGTCCCGTGTTCAAGGTAGGGTGCAACCGGTTACGGGTCCAGTGCGTCGGACGGGCGGAACCTCCGCTGCAACGATTGGACCGGCCGAGCAGGCCGGGGCAACGAACAGACGATGGGTGGTGGCTTGGAATTCATCGACATCCTCATCTTCGCGATGATTGCGGCCTTCCTGGTGTACCGGCTGCGCAGCGTGCTCGGCCGCCGCCACGGGGAGGAGCGCCAGCGCCCCAATCCCTTCTCGCCGCCCTCGCCGCAGCCGGTGGGCGACAGCAACGTGGTCACCCTGCCGCAGCGTGCCGGCTTGTCCGTGCCGCAGCCGGCGCCGGGCGAACCCGTGTCGCTCGCCCAGGGGCTGGCCCTGATCCGGCAGGCCGACCCCGCCTTCGACGAAAAGCATTTCCTGGACGGCGCCCGCGGCGCGTTCGAGATGATCGTGGGCGCGTTCGCCCAGGGCGACCCCGCCACCCTGCGGCCCCTGCTGGCGGACGAGGTCTACGGCAACTTCGTCCAGGCCATCGAGGCGCGCCGGGCCGCCGGCGAGACGCTGGAGACGCGGATCGTCAAGTTCGACGACGTCGACATTTCCGCGGCGCGCATGGACGGCCCGATCGCGCTGGTCACCCTGCGCTTCGCCACGCAGCAGACGTCGGTGTTGCGGGACCACGCCGGCAACATCCTCGATGGCGACTCCGAGCGCCCGGCCGAGGTCATCGACATCTGGACCTTCGCGCGCGACACGCGCACGCAGGACCCGAATTGGCAGCTCATCGAAACGCGCATCCCGGGGTGAGCCAGGGATGCCCTTCCTTCGAGCCCTGGCCACGGTCGCCGTGGCTGCGGCCGTCATGGGCGGCTGCGCCCCGCAGGTCCCGCCGGCCGTGACGCCTGCCCCTCCTCCGGACAGGCTGGTGCTGGCCCCGGCCTCCTTCGACGATCTGCCGGGCTGGCGCGAGGATGCGGTGGGCCAGGCCGTGGACGCGCTGCGCCGGTCCTGCGCACGCCTGACCGCCCAACCCGCCGACCGCCCGGTCGGCACCGACGGGATCGGTGGACGCGTAACCGATTGGCAGCAGCCCTGCGCCGCCCTGGCCGGTGTCAGGCCCGGCGACGAGGCCGCGGGCCGCCAAGTGTTGGAAACGTGGTTCCGCCCGTGGGTGGCCGCCAACAACGACCAGCCCGATGGCCTGTTCACCGGCTACTACGAACCCGAACTGCGCGGCAGCCGCATCCTCGATGGCCGCCACACGGTGCCGTTGTACCGGCGCCCGGCGGATCTGGTCGAGGTGGACCTGGGCCAGTTCCGTGAAGCCTTGCGCGGGGAGCGGATCGCCGGACGGGTGGTCGACGGTCGGCTGCGGCCGTACGACGACCGTACGCGCATCGATCAGGGTGCTTTGGCCGGCCGTGGGCTGGAACTGGCGTGGGTGTCGGATCCGGTCGACGCCTTCTTCCTGCAAATCCAGGGATCCGGCCGGATCGTGATGCCCGACGGGTCGGTCGTGCGTGTCGGGTACGATGGACAGAACGGCCATCCGTACGTCGCGGTCGGTCGCGAACTGGTCCAACGCGGCGTGTTCAGGCCCGAGGAGGTGTCCATGCAGGCGATCCGCGCCTGGATGGAGGCCAACCCGGCCGAAGCCGCGGGCCTGATGCGCACCAATCCCAGCTACGTCTTCTTCCGCGAGATCCAGGGCGAAGGGCCGGTCGGCTCGCAGGGCGTGGCACTTTCACCCGGACGCTCGTTGGCGGTGGATCCGCGCTTCGTGCCGCTCGGGGCGCCGGTGTGGCTGGACGTCGAGGATCCGATGGATCCGGCGACCCGCATCCGCCGCCTGACCGTGGCGCAGGACACCGGCGGCGCCATCCGCGGCCCCGTGCGCGGCGACCTGTTCTGGGGTCATGGCCCCGATGCCGAAGCGCGCGCCGGCCGGATGCGGTCCCAGGGCCGCTACTGGCTGTTGCTACCCGTCTCGGTGACGCCGCCGACGGCCTGAGGTGGCCGGACCGCGTCCCTTGCGGGGCGCCCGCTGCCACCGCGCCCCGGATAGGGCGCCCGTTGCCGGTGTGGGGCTGACCCCCTATTGTCTTATTGCGGCCGGGCGGATGTGCCCGTCCGCCCGCTTCCGGAACCGGGCCGCAGGTCCGGGCGGTGGACATCAGGGGTGCCCAGGAATGGAAATGGCCGCCGACCGGAAACCGCGTGTCGCCCTGTTCGTCACCTGCCTGGTGGACCTGTACCGCCCGACCGTGGGCTTCGCCGCGGTGAAGCTGATCGAGGACACGGGGTGCGAGGTGGTTGTCCCACGCGGGCAGACCTGTTGCGGGCAACCGGCCTACAATTCGGGCGACCGGGCCACGGCGAAGGATCTGGCCCGGCAGACCATCCGCGTCTTGGAGGATTTCGACCACGTGGTGGTGCCCTCCGGCTCGTGCGGGGGCATGATCGCCCATCACTATCCCGAGCTGTTCGCCGACGATCCGGACTGGGGGCCGCGCGCCCGGGCCCTGAGGCACCGCACCCACGAGCTGGTCCAGTTCCTGGTGGACGTGCGGGGCATGAAGGGCGTGGGGGCCCGCTACGACGGCACGGTGACCTACCACGACAGTTGTTCCGGCCTGCGGGAGCTGGGGGTCAAGGACCAGCCGCGGCGCCTGCTGGGCTCGGTGGCGGGTCTGGAACTGAAGGAGCTTCCGGGGGCCGAGGTGTGCTGCGGGTTCGGCGGCACCTTCTGCGTCAAGTACCCCGAGATTTCCGACCGCATGGTTTCGGACAAGGCGGCCGACGTCGAAGCCACCGGGGCCGGCACGCTCCTGGCCGGCGACATGGGGTGCCTTTTGAACATGGCCGGCAAGCTGACCCGCCGGGGTGCCCGCGTGCAGGTGCGCCACGTGGCCGAGGTGCTGGCCGGGATGACGGACGAGGCGCCGCCGATCGGCATGACGCGCGACGAGGCTTGAGGTCCGGGGGAACGGCGAGATGCAGGCGACCAGCCATGCGTTCGAGGAGAACGCCCGCAAGGCGTTGAACGACCCCGGGTTGCAGAAGGCCTTGGGCCGGTTCAAGCTCGGCTTCACGTCCCGGCGGGCCGCCGCCATGGCCCGGCTGCCGGAGTTCGAGGCCCTGCGCGACGAAGCCAAGGCCATCAAGGACCACACGCTGGCGAACCTGGACCTGTACCTGGAACGCTACGAGGCCGCGGTCAAAGCCACCGGCGGGCACGTCCACTGGGCCAGCACCCCGGCGCAAGCGCGCCAAATCATCCTGGACATCTGCCGTTCGGTCGGTGCGAAGACGGTCACCAAGGGCAAATCCATGGTGGCCGAGGAGATCGGCCTGAACGACCATCTGGAGGAGAACGGCGTCGCGCCCATCGAGACGGACCTGGGCGAATACATCATCCAGCTTCGGCGCGAGGGCCCGTCGCACATCATCGCGCCGGCCATCCACCTGAACAAGGAGGATGTGGCCGAGGCGTTCCGCGAGAAGCACACCACCCGCGATCCCGCACGGCCGCTCGATGATCCGGGCGTGCTGGTGGCCGAGGCGCGGGCGGAACTGCGCGAAAAGTACCTGATGGCGGACGTGGGCATCACGGGCGCCAACTTCCTGGTGGCGGAGACGGGCAGTTCCATCATCGTCACCAACGAGGGGAACGGCGACCTGACGCAGATCCTGCCCAAGGTCCACATCGTGCTGGCGAGCCTGGAAAAGCTCGTCCCGACGCTGGAGGACGCAAGCACGATCCTCCGCCTGCTGGCACGTTCGGCGACCGGCCAGGAGTTCTCGGTCTACACCACCGTGTCCACCGGCCCCCGCCGGGCCGCCGATCCGGACGGGCCGGAACAGTACCACGTGGTGCTTCTGGACAACGGCCGCAGCGCCATGCTGGGAACCGAGTTCCAGGACATGCTCCGGTGCATCCGGTGCAGCGCCTGCATCAATCATTGCCCGGTGTACGCCGCCGTCGGCGGGCACGCGTACGGTTGGGTCTACCCGGGTCCGATGGGTTCCGTGCTGACGCCGTCGTTGATCGGAATGGACGAGGCCGGGCACCTGCCACACGCCAGCACCTTCTGCGGCAAGTGCGAAAGCGTCTGCCCGATGAAGATCCCGCTGCCCGGGATGATGCGGCGCCTGCGGGAGCAACAGTTCGAGGCGCGCAAGGCCCCGGCGGCGGTCCGCTACGGCCTGGATGCCTGGGCGTTTTTCGCCAAGCGGCCGGGCCTGTACCATCTCGCCGCCCGGGCCGCCATGGGCGCGCTGGGTGCGGCGGGGCGGCGCAGGGGCCGCTTCCGGTCGCTGCCGCTCGCGGCGGGCTGGACGGGGGTGCGCGACATGCCGGCGCCCCAAGGCAAGACCTTCCAGCAGCTCTGGGCGGAGCGGCAGGGCCGGAATGGAACCGGGCGGGGGCGGCCATGACCGGCGCCCGCGACGAAATCCTGGGCTGCCTGCGCGGCGCTTTGCGGCGGAACCCGGGCGACGGGGAAACCGTGGACCGGCGCTTGGCCACGCACCCGCGCAACCTGGTGCCCAAACGCGCCCAACTGCCCCACGCCGAGCAGGTGGACCTGTTCCTGAAAATGGCCGCGGAGGCCGCCGGCACGGTGGAGCGGGTGCCCGATCTGACGGCGGTGCCGGATGCGGTCGCGGCCTATCTGGCGGCGCAGAACCTGCCGGCGGAGATCCGTGTCGCGCCCGACCCCGAACTGTCCGGGATCCCCTGGGGTGAACGGCCGACCCTGGACGTGCGGACCGGCAAGGCCGACCCCATGGACGTGGTCGGTGTCACCGGTGCGTTTGCCGGTGTGGCGGAGACCGGGACGCTGATGATGGTGTCCGGTCCGGCGCATCCCACCACCCTGAATTTCCTTCCCGAAACCCAGATCGTCGTGCTCCGGGCGGAGCGGGTCGTGGGCTCGTACGAGGACGGATGGGACCGGCTCCGCGCCGAGCGGGGGGAGATGCCGCGGACGGTGAACTTCATCACCGGTCCCAGCCGGACGGCGGATATCGAAATGACCCTCTACATGGGTGCCCACGGGCCCCGGCGCCTGCACATCGTCCTGGTGGACGGCGCAGAGGGCGGCACGGTGGATGGCGGCGTGTCGGCGTGAACCCGCCGATCCGCCCATCGTCCCGCCGCCAGCGCCAGCCAACCCCGGAAGAGTTGAAGCTGTGGCACGAGGCCATGCGGGATGCCGTGCCGTTGGAGCGTGCGCGTCCGCGGCCCAAGGCGCCCGTCCCTCCCGATCCACCCGCTCCCAGTCCTGGGCCGGTCGCCAAGCCGGTTTCCATCCCTGCACCCGCGGACGCCGCAGCCCGCATCACGCGGATGCCCCCGCTGCCCGACCTGGATCCCGCGGGTGTGCCGGGGCTCGACCGGCGGACGGCCGACCGGCTGCGCAAGGGAAAGGTGGAGCTGCGCGGGCGCATCGACCTGCACGGCATGACCCAGGCGCAGGCCCATGCGGCGCTGGTCTCGTTCATCCTGCGCTGCTGGAACGAGGACCGCCGGACGGTGCTGGTGATCACGGGCAAGGGATCCGTCGGCGAGGGCGGCGGCGTGCTGCGCCGGGCGGTCCCCCGCTGGCTGAACGAGCCGCCCTTGCGCGAACGCATCCTCGGTATCAACGAGGCCGCCCAGAGGGACGGTGGTGTCGGCGCGCTCTACGTCCTGCTGAAGCGGCGCCGGGATGCTGGCGGACCCCGGAACGGACCGGGGGGACGGTTATGACCCCGTTCGGGGCACGGGTGCGCGAACTTCGCGCCCGCAAGGGCGTGACGCTGAAGGAAATGGCGGAGACCCTTCAGATCTCCGCCGCCTACCTTTCGGCGCTGGAGCATGGCAAGCGGGGCGTGCCTTCGCCGATGCTGGTCCGCCAGATCTGCGGCTATTTCCACATCATCTGGGATGAGGCGGAGGAAATGGAGGCGCTGGCCCGGCTGTCCCACCCGCGGATCACGGTGGACACCTCGGGCCTCGGCCCCAAGGCGACGCTGTTGGCCAACCGGCTTGCGCAGAGCATCGACCGGTTGGACGAGCCGACGCTGGACCGGCTTCTGGCCGTGATGGATGCCGCAGCCGTGGATCCCGTCCGCTGAAGGCCGCCTGCTGAAGGTTTGATCCGGCATCGCGGCGGGCAAAGAAAAAGCGCCGCAATCGCGGCGCTTTTCGGTGTCCCGCACTCCGTTAAGCCGCAATCCGGTCGGACTGCGGTCCTCGACGGATGAAATGGGGGATTGGATCGGACGCGGAACCGGGTCCGATCAGGCCGCGCGCTTCATCTGCGCGGCTTCGGTGAAGACGCGAACCACTTCCTGGGTGAACTGCTCAAGCGCGTCGTGGCCCTTGGCGGTGACCAGCACGTCGTCGATGACCACGGACTCGTCCTGCCACTGGGCGCCGTTGGCCTCCAGGTCGCCCTTCACGGCTTCCGACGAGGTGACGCGGCGGCCCTTCAGCTTCGGTGCCAGCAGCAGCACGCCGTCGTCGATCGCGGCCACCGGCTTGGCCCCGTCCATGAAGCTGTTGACGATCCGCCGGGTGTGCGGGTTGTCCTTCAGCTTGTTGACGTGCCGGGCGCCGCCGGGGATCAGCAGCATGTCGTAGTCGGCCGCCAGCATGGAACCGATGGACACGTCGATGGGGAAATAGTGCCCCCAGGACTGCCCGTGCCAGCCGTTGACCAGACCGGGGTCGGGGGAAACAATCTTGAGCGATGCGCCGAGCTTCAGCAGCGCACGCTGCGGCTCGGTCATCTCCAGCTCCTCGAACCCGCTGGAAACGAGGATGGCGATGGCCTTGCCGGCGAGCGGTTGATCCGTCATAGAGCTCCTCCTCTACATGTTCCGTTGGCGCGGCCTGTGAAGGCCGCTCCCGCCCGCGTCCAACGCGCCCGCACGCCGAAAGCGCGCAGTCGCCGTCATGGGCTGATTGAGGGATCAGGCGCGCCAGACCGTGTCCGCCGCGTTCGGGCGCCGCGGCCGGCGCCATGTCACCTGAGGTCGTGTACGGTCACCTAGGTGGCTGCTGCGGCCGGCCAAGTCAATGCTTGATCCCGCGACGCAACAACAATGCTCACCGGCATTCGGCGCAGGGCTTGTATTGACTCCAGCGGATACCGACCGACGGTGGAGGGCCGGATGCCCCTTGCGTACCCGCGCGGTGCAAAATAGTCCCGGCCCCTCCCGCGGGGCTGGCTTGACCGCCTCAGGTGGAGGCCCAGGCGGCCAAAGCCTTCATGAACCGGTCGCCCTTGGCCACCTGGTCGAGCGAGATGAACTCGTCCGGCTGGTGGGCCTGGTCGATGGATCCGGGGCCGCAGACGACGGCCGGAATGCCCGCCGCCTGGAAGGTGCCGGCTTCGGTCCCGAACGAGACCACGCCCGTCGAATTGGCTCCGGTCAGGCGGCGAACCACCTGTTCGGCTTCGGAGTCCGGCTCGGGCACCAGCGGCATCACGTCGTACAGCTTGACCATGCGGATGTCGCCGTCCGGCGTTTCCGCCTTCAGCCGGGGCAGCAGCTCGGTCCGCACATAGTCCTCGACCCGCCGGACGATCTCGGCCGGATCGGTGCCGGGCATGGCGCGGAATTCCCAGTTCAGCGCGCATTCCGGGGCGACCACGTTGTTCGCCACCCCGCCCTGGATGGTGCCCACATTGAAGCTGGTGAAGGGCGTGGAAAACCCGCTGGCCGGATCCGCCTTGGCCTTGAACTCCTCCTGCAGGTCGCGGATGAAGCGCACGATGTCCGCGGCATAGTAGATCGCATTGGCCCCCAGCTGCGGGGAGCTTGCGTGCGCCGCATGGCCCTTCACGGTGCAGCGCAGGACGCAACCGCCCTTGTGGGCGGCGATGATCCGCATCTCGGTCGGTTCGCCGATGATGGCGAGGCGCGGCAGCGGCAGGTTCTTCACCACGTCCGCCACCAGCCGCTGCACGCCGAAGCAGCCCACCTCCTCGTCATAGGAGAAGGCGAAGTGGATGGGCGTCTTCAGATTGCGGGCCAGGAAATCCGGCGCATTGGCAAGGCAAAGCGCGATGAACGCCTTCATGTCGGCGGTGCCGCGGCCGAACAGCTTGCCGTCCCGCTCCACCATCTTGAACGGGTCGGATGTCCAGACCTGCTGCTCCACGGGCACCACATCGGTGTGCCCGGACAGGACCACGCCGCCCTTGTCCTCGGGTCCGATGGTCGCCCACAGGTTGGCTTTCCGCCCCTCGTCGTCGTGGGTAAGGCGCACCGGCACGCCCAGCCCGTCCAGGTGGTCCGCGACCCAGGCGATGAGATCGAGGTTCGAGCGCGAAGACACCGTGTCGAAGGCGATCAGGCGGTCGAGGATTTCGATGGCGGAGGTCGGTGCGGTCATCAGGGTGTCGGTGGTTCGGGGGCGGGCGTTCGCGCGGTGAGCCTACCCCGTCCGCAAGCGCCAGAGGAAGGGCGTTGGACCATGATGCAACCACACCACGCCGCGGGGGGCCGTGCACCCGGTGCTGCCGACTTGCGGGACGTCCTGTCCGCCGCTATAGGCGGGCGCCCGAAGCCCAGTGGTGGACCTCGCGGTGGGGTTGAGCCTTGAAGCAGTTCGAGCTTTTCATTGAGCGCACGCTCCTGGCGAGCCGGTGGCTGCTCGTCGTCTTCTACGCCGGTCTTGGGGCCGCCCTTGGGGTCTACGCCCTGTCGTTCGTGGGCAAGCTCCTGAAGGTGGCATCCGGCGTGTTCGGGATGACCGACGCGGACGTGATCCTGTCCATGCTCGGCCTGATCGACGCCGCGCTCGTTGCCAGCCTGCTCGTCATGGTCATGGTCAGCGGCTACGAGAATTTCGTCAGCCGGTTCGACGAGGACAGGGGCGAGCTGTCCTGGCTGGGAAAGCTCGACGCGGGCAGCCTGAAGATCAAGATCGCCTCGTCCATCGTCGCGATCTCCTCCATCCACCTGCTCCAGGTCTTCATGAACCTGCCGAGCTACGACGACATGGATGTGCTCTGGTCCACGGTTCTGCACATGACGTTCGTGGCCTCGGCCCTCCTGCTCGGCGTTCTCGACCGCATGTCCTCGAAGGCCAAGGGCCATTGACGCGGCAACCCCGGTTCTGGGCCTGATCCAGGGCCGGGGTCCGGTCCGCCGCACGTGAGTCCCATGCCCGCCTTTCCACCGCTGCCGATCGACCCCGTTCTTCCCGACCTGCTGGCGGCGCTCGACGCGCGGACCGAGGCCGTGCTGGAAGCGCCGCCCGGCGCCGGCAAGACCACCCGTGTGCCCCTGGCCCTGCTGGACGCGCCATGGATGGCCGGGCGGTCCGTGATCGTGCTGGAACCCCGCCGGCTGGCGGCACGGGCCGCCGCCAAGCGCATGGCCGAGCTGCTGGGCGAGCCGGTCGGCGCCACCGCGGGCTACCGGGTGCGCCTGGACAGCCGGGTGGGTCCGGGCACCCGGATCGAGGTGGTGACCGAGGGGCTGTTCCTGCGTCGGCTGCAGGACGATCCCGCCTTGGAGGGTGTGGGCGCCGTCCTGTTCGACGAGTTCCACGAACGCAACCTGGACGCCGACCTGGCCCTAGCGCTGACCCTGGAGGCCCGCGCCGCGCTGCGGCCGGACCTGCGCCTGCTCGCCATGTCGGCGACGCTGGACGGCGCGGCGGTGGCGAAGCTGCTGGCCGACGCCCCGGTGGTGACGAGCCAGGGCCGCGCCTTTCCGGTGGAGGTCCGGTACATCGACCCCGGATCCGGCCGCATCGAGGACGCGGTGGCGGCCGCCGTGCGCCGGGCCCTGCGCGAGGAGGAGGGCAGCGTTCTGGTCTTCCTGCCCGGCGTGCGCGAAATCCGGCGCGTGCAGGGGCTGCTGGAGGACGCACCGCCGCCCGGCGTGCGCGTGGCGCCGCTGTACGGCGACCTGCCCCTGGAACACCAGGACGAGGCGGTGCGGCCGGCCCCGGACGGGTGGCGCAAGGTGGTGCTGGCGACGTCCATTGCGGAAACCAGCCTGACCATCGAAGGCGTGCGCGTCGTCATCGACAGCGGCCTGATGCGCGTCCCCCGCTTCGATCCCCGGTCGGGCATGGGCCGGCTTGAGACCGTGCGCGTCAGTCTGGCCGCGGCCGAGCAGCGCCGTGGCCGCGCCGGGCGCCTGGCCCCCGGCGTGTGCTGGCGGTTGTGGCCCGAGCCGGAGACCCGCGCGCTCAAGCCTTACACCGAGCCCGAGATCCGTATGGCCGATCTGGCGCCGATGGCGTTGGAGCTGGCCGTTTGGGGGGCCGATCCGGCGGACCTCGCGTGGATGGATCCACCGCCCGCCCCCGGCCTCGCCCAGGCCCGCGATCTGCTGTACCGGCTGGGGGCCTTGGACGCCGGAGGGCGGGTCACGCCCCATGGCCGCGCCATGGCCGCCCTCGGCGTCCATCCCCGTCTGGCGCACATGCTGGTGCGCGGCAAGGCGGTGGGCCAGGGAGCACTGGCCTGCGACGTGGCCGCGCTGCTGGATGCCCGCGACATCGTCCGGGGCGAAGGCGCGCGCGAGGCCGACCTCCGCGTTCGACTGGACATCCTGCGCGGGCGCGAGCGGGCAGCCGGCGACCGGGGCGCCGACCGGGGAGCCGTGCAGCAGGTCCGGGAGGCCGCCCGCCAGCTCCGCCGCCAGTTGGGGGTTCCCGGCGATGCGGGCGCGGACGGCGAAGGTGCCGGTCTTCTGCTGGCCCTGGCCTATCCCGACCGGGTGGCGCAGCGCCGTGGGCCGCCCGGTTCGTTCCGTCTCGCCAACGGCCGCGGCGCGTCGCTTCCGCCCACCGATCCGTTGTGCACCGCCGATTGGCTGGCAGTGGCGGATCTGGACGGCGATGCCGCGAACGCCCGCATCTTCCGCTGCGCGCCGGTGACCCAGGCCGAGCTGGAACAGGCCTTCGGCGACGACATGGCCGAGCGTGCCTT
Organism: Azospirillaceae bacterium; assembly: GCA_035645145.1. Taxonomy (GTDB): domain Bacteria; phylum Pseudomonadota; class Alphaproteobacteria; order Azospirillales; family Azospirillaceae; genus CANGXM01. The sequence continues at coordinate 24,171 of DASQNC010000071.1, forward strand.
CGTGGAATGGGATGCCCGCGAGCAGGCGGTGGCCGCGCGGCGGCAGCGGCGGCTGGGCGCCCTGGTGCTGGCGGACGCCGTCCTGGCCGATCCACCGATGGACGCCGTCGTGGCGGCGCTCCTTCAAGGCATCCGGCAGGGCTGGCCGCACATCCTGCCCTGGACCGACGCGGCGACCGCGCTGCGGGCCCGCATGGCCTTCTGCGCCCGGCTGGAGCCCGGAAGTTGGCCGGACTGGTCGGATGCGGGCCTGTTGGCGACGCTGGAGGATTGGCTGGCGCCCCACCTGTCCGGCATGAGCCGTGCCCCGCACCTGAAGCGGCTGGACATGGCGGACATCCTGCTGGGCTCGTTGGACTGGCCCCGGCGCCAGCGCTTCGATGCCCTGGCCCCGACCCATGTCACGGTGCCGACCGGAAACCGGCGGGAGATCGACTATTCGGGGCCGGAGCCGGTGCTGGCGGTCAAATTGCAGGAGATGTTCGGCGCCCGCACCGGCCCGGCGGTGGGTGACGGCAAGGTGCCGGTGCTGCTCCACCTCTTGTCGCCGGCCGGACGGCCGGTGCAGGTGACCCGCGATCTGGCCGGATTTTGGGCCGGCAGCTACGCCGCGGTGCGCGCCGACCTCAGGGGGCGCTACCCCAAGCACCCCTGGCCGGAGGACCCCCAGAACGCAACCCCGACCGCCCGCGCCAAGCCGCGCGGGACCTGATACCGCCCAGCGAACGTTTTGACATCCGCCGGGCGGCGGGCGCGACCGCGCCCCGCGCCGCCAATGTTTCAACAGGGCGCGCGCAAGCCGAGCGGAGCGCCGGCGATTGAGGAAAAGCCGGGTGCCTGGAGACATGCGCTCGGCGGTATGACGCCGGGTCGCGCGTCCTTCAGGCGGCCGGTGCGCGGCTCGTCTGCGCCAACGGCAGGATGGGCAGGCTCACGGCGAAGCGCTTGCCCTGGGGCAGCGTCTCGGTGGTGAGCCGGCCGCCAAGCTGCTGCGCCAGGATCAAGACCAGCTTCAGCCCCAGGCTCTCCGACCGTTGGGGGTCGAAGCCTTCGGGAAGTCTTTCACCGTCGTCCTCCACCGTAAGGCGCACCGTGCCGTCTTCGGCCGTGGCGCGGACGGCGATGGTTCCACCGGGCCCGCCCTTGTGGGCATGGCGGAAGGCGTTGGTCAGAAGCTCGTTCAGGATCAGCGCAAAGGGCACAAGATGGTCGGACGGCAGCAGGATGTCGCCCGCCTCCACCGACAGGTGCACGCGGCCGGCGCTCCCCGATTGGTGCGCCGAGGCGATCTGCTGGGCCAGGGTCGAGACGTAGGTGCCGATATTGGCACGGGTCAGGTCCCGGCCATGGTAGAGCGCCTGGTGCACGGCGGCGATGGCGTGGATGCGTGCGATCGCCTGCTCGAACTGGGCCCGCATGGCGGGGTCGGCGATGCGGCGGGCCTGCAGGTTCATGACGCTGGAAACGGTCTGCAGGCTGTTCTTGACCCGGTGGTGAACCTCCTGCAAGGCCGATTCCCGCTGCGTCAGCGCCGCCTTCAGTTCGGTCTCCATACGCTTGCGGTCGCTGATGTCGACCGTGCTGCCGACCGTGCGGACCACCCGTCCTTCGTCGTCGCGGAGCAGAAGGCTGCGGTCCCACACATCCACCCAGTGCCCGTCCTTGTGGCGCACCCGGTATTCGCAGGCGATGTGGGTTTCGGTCCCGCTCAGGGCTTCGCCCCAGAACCTGTCCCAACGGGACAGGTCCTCGGGGTGGATGCGGGACCGCCATGCCTCGGGACCGCCGCCGAACTCCTCGGGCGTCAGGCCGATGATCTCCTTCAGCCCTTCGGACCGGAAGATGCGGTTGGTCCGGACATCCCAATCGTACACCATGCCCGCCACGGCCTGTGCGGCCAGGCGGAAACGTTCCTCGTTCTCGCGCATGACCGCTTCGGAACGGTGGCTCAGGGTGACGTCGTGGAAGAAGTGGGCGACGCGGTTGTCGCCAACGCGGAACGCGTACACCTCGAACCAGCGGTCGAGCGACCCGGAATAGCTCTGGAAGCGGACCGCCTCACCGGATTCGGCCGCACGGGTGTACGCCTCGATCCAATGCGGAGCCAGGTCCGGCAGGAGTTCCCGGGCGGTACGGCCGCGCGTGGCGTTGGGCGGAAGCCCCGTCAGGCGGCCGAAGGCGGGGTTGACCTCCAGGAACCGGTAGTCCACGGGTTGCCCATCCGCATCACGGATGATTTCGTAGAACCCGAAGCCCTCGGACATCGACGTGAAGAGGGTGCGGTACCGCTCCTCCGACCATGTCAACTGGGCTTCCGCGTCCTTCTGCGCGGTGACATCCAGGTTGATCCCGACGAAACGCACGGGCTGGCCGTCGGCGTCGCGCTCCACCTCGCCGCGCGAGGCCAGCCATCGCACCGATCCATCGGGCCGAACGATCCGGAAGCGCGCGTCGAAGGGGCTTTCCCCGCGGATGGCGGCTTCGACCTGGGCGCGGGCGAACGCTCGGTCTTCGGGGTGCACCAGTTCCAAAATCCCCTCGGCCGTCGGCGTGAAGCGGTCCCGCTCCAGTCCCAGCAACCGATAGAGGCTGGACGACCAGCCGATCTCACCGGTGACGAGATTCCATTCCCAGTCGCCGACGCCGCCGGCATCCTGCGCGCGGTGCAGGCGGGCGCGGCTTTCCTTCAGCTCGGCCGTGGTGTCGCTCAGCGCCTTCAGTGAGCGTCGGAGCATGACCACCGGGATGCAGGCGAATATCGCCGCGACCGGGAACGCGGCAAGGCTCCAAACCTCCGGCCATTCCAACCCGAAGGCGCCGTACGGCGGCAGGAAGAAATAGACCGCGGCGACGGTCGCCAGCAGGATCGCCACGACGGTCGGCCCCACGCCGCCGAGGTAGCAAGCCAGCACGACGGCCGGCAGCAGCGTGACGTAGGCCAGACCGGCGCCCATCGGCGCGATGGAAAGGCGCACACCCACCGCCACAAGCACGAGCAGCACCGCGGCGCCATATGCGAAGACAGGCGTTCCGTACGGGCTGTGGCGTTCGATCCCGTCCTGGATTCCGACCATGAACCATCCCTTGCCTGCCCGACCGCGCACAGGCGTACCTCCATCCGTGGAGCGCGCCCGGTCCAGAGGGTCGTACTCCATCCGTCCGTTCCATGAAGCAAATTGACGGGCCAGTCGGTTCCACTCGATCGGAATTTGCCTCACCATGGCCGTCTTACGGGATCGGCCCCTGTCCGCCAAGCGGGTCCACGGGTTCAGGCCGTCTCGCGGCTGTGGGGGTTGCCGATCATGGCCAGGAACTCGCGCCGGGTGCTGGGATCGTCCCGGAACGCGCCCAGCATGCGGCTGGTCACCATGATCACGCCCGGCTTGTGAACCCCGCGTGTGGTCATGCATTGGTGCGTCGCCTCGATCACCACCGCCACGCCCTTGGGCTGCAAGACCTCGTCGAAGGTGTTGGCGATCTGCGCCGTCATCTTCTCCTGGATCTGCATGCGCTTTGCGAAGGCTTCGACCACGCGTGCCAGCTTGGAAATGCCGACGACGCGGCTGCGCGGCAGGTACGCCACATGCGCCTTGCCGATGATCGGGGCCAGATGGTGCTCGCAATAGCTTTCGAACCGGATGTCCCGCAGCACGACCATCTCGTCGTAGCCGTCGGTTTCCTCGAAGGTCCGCTGCAGCAGGTCGACCGGATCCTGCGCATAGCCCTGGAACCATTCCTCGTAGGCCTTCGCCACCCGTTTCGGCGTGTCCCGCAGGCCTTCGCGCGACGGGTCGTCGCCCGCCCAGCGGATCAGGGTACGGACCGCCTCCTCGGCCTCCGCCCGGGTCGGCCGGACCACGGCCTCGACCGTCCGGCGACCGTGCGTCGGACCGGGGACCACATTCTCGGTCGATGCTTGCGGCTTGGTTGGGGTCACAGGGTGGTTCCTTCCTTCCGAACACGTCTCACAAACTGGAATGCCCTGCCACCGGTTCAAGGCCGCCGCGCGACCCTTCACCCGTCCGGGTTGCGCGGTGCCGAAAGCCGGGAACCGGCCGCCGCGGCGCCGGTTGCCGGCATCGGAGCATCCGATCCGATGGAGAGCATCGCACATGGCCGACAAGCATCAACAATCCCCCGAGCACCAGCGTGCCCACGATCTGGCGGAACAGGCGCTCGACAAGGCCGAGAAGGGCAACACCGCCGCCGCCCGCAAACTCCTCGACCAGGCCAAGGGCATCGACCCGAAAATCGGCGAGGAAATGACGCGCGAAATCGAGGAGGAGCGCCGGCAGGCGGAGTCGTTCCAGGGGAAAGGGACGTCGAAGGGCTGAGGGCGGCGCCCGCGCATCAGGCCGGAATGCCCGCCAGCTCGCACGCCCGCGCCCACTGCTCGGGCGTGACCGGGCAGACCGACAGGCGCGACTGGCGGATCAGCTGCATCCCCGAAAGGACCGGGTCGTCCTTCATCTGCTTCAACGTCACCGGCGTTCGCACGGGTGCCACCGGGGTCACGTCCACCATGACGAACCGGCCGGCCGGGTCGGACGGGTCCGGATAGGCCTCGCGGGCGATCTCGCACACGCCCACGATCTCCGTCCCCTCGTTGGAGTGGTAGAAGAACGCCCGGTCGCCGACCCTCATGGCCTTCAGGTTGTTGGCGGCCTGATGATTGCGCACGCCGTCCCAATGGGTGCGGCCGTCCCGCACCAACTGGGACCAGGCATACTTGAACGGCTCGGACTTCAGCAGCCAATAGGCCGGCATGTTCAGGCCTTCGGGAACACTTGCCGCCACGGGCGGATGGTGGTCCGCTCGAACAGCCCCGCCTTGGCGTAGGGGTCCGTCGCGCAGAAACGTTCGATGTCGGCGCGGTCCTCGGCCTGGATAACCAGCAGGCTGCCGATCGCGCTGGCGCCGTCGTCGGTCAGCAGCGGGCCGGCGAAGACGACCCGGTCGACGTTCCGTTCCAGGTACTCGAGATGGGCCTGCCGGGTCTCGGCGCGCAATGCGCCATGATCCGGCTTGTCCAGGCATTCGACCGCGAACAGCATGTTTCCTCCCAGGGCCATCGGTGCGCGCGACGGTAGCGCACGGCTCGCCGGTGATCCAGGGCCGCCGGGAGGTCTTCGGGCCTTCAAACCGTTTCCGCCTTGAACGGCCGGTCCAACAGGGCGGCGATGGTGGCGTCCAGCTCGGCACCCCGGTTCAGGATCGCATCCACGGCGGCGCAGATGGGCATCTCCACGCCCGCCCGCGCGGCCCGCGCCACCACGGCCGGGGCCGACGCGACGCCCTCGGCCACCGAGGCCTTGCCGGCCAGGGCCTGCGCCAGGGTCCTGCCCTCGCCCAGGGCCAGTCCCACCGACATGTTGCGCGACTGCGGACTGGAGCAGGTCAGCACCAGATCGCCCAGGCCGGACAGGCCGGCCAGCGTTCCGGCCCGGCCGCCCAGGCGCACGGCCAGACGGGTCACCTCGGCCATGCCGCGGGTGATCAGCGCCGCGCGCGCATTGTCGCCCATGCGCCGGCCCGTCACGATGCCGCAGGCGATGGCCAGCACGTTCTTGACCGCCCCGCCCACCTCGACCCCCACCGGATCGTCGGAGCTGTAGGGACGGAAGGTCCGGCTGCCGAGCGCGGCCGCCAGCCTGTCCGCCAGGCCCGGATCCGACGCCGCCAGCGTCACCGCCGCGGGCAGGCCACGGGCCACCTCGGCGGCGAAGGTGGGGCCGGACAGCACGGCCAACGGGTTCGCGGCCGGCAGCACGGCGGCCGCCACCTCGCTCATCAGGCGGCCGGTTCCCTGCTCGATGCCCTTGGCGCACAGCACCACCGGCACACCCGGCCGCAGGTGCGGCGCAAGGCCGGCCGCGACACCGCCCAGATGCTGGGCCGGAACGACCAGCAGCACGGCATCCGAGTCGGCCGCCGCGGACAGGTCGCCGGTGGCACGGATGGCGGGGTCGATGGGCACACCGGGCAGATAGACCGGATTGCCGCGGCCGGAGTTGACGGCCTCCGCCAGCCCGGGATCGCGCACCCACAGGGCCGTCCGCCGCCCGGCCCGGTGCGCCTGCACCGCCAGCGCCGTGCCCCAGGCGCCGCCGCCCACGACCAGGACGCGGTCCAATGCGTCGGCGCGAAGACCGGCCGCCGTCACGCCTTCACCCCCGCGCCGCGGGCGGGTGCGGCGTCCGGGTCCAGCGGCCAGCGCGGACGCGGGGCGAAGTCCAGCCCATCGACCAGGCCAAGGCCCAGCCGCTCCACCCCGGCCCAGGCCACCATGGCGGCATTGTCGGTGCACAGGCGCAGCGGCGGTGCGGCGAAACCCACCCCGGCCTTCGCGGCCGCCCCGGCCAGCGCCGCGCGCACCGTGCGGTTCGCCGCCACGCCCCCGGCCACCACCAGATGACCGCCATCCGGGAACTCGTCCTTGAAGCGCGCCAGCGCGCGGGCCGTGCGGTCCACCAGCACGTCGGCGATGGCCTGCTGGACGGCGGCCGCCAGATCCGCCCGGTCCTGCGGGTCGAGGGGGCCGGCGGGAAGCCTGTCCAACTGCTGCCGCACGGCCGTCTTGAGGCCCGAGAACGAGAAGTCGCACCCCGGACGGCCCAGCATCGGCCGCGGCAGGGGGAACCGGCCGGGATCACGGGCCTGCGTGGCCGCGCGCTCCAGCGCCGGGCCGCCGGGATAGCCCAGGCCCATCAGCTTCGCGGTCTTGTCGAAGGCCTCGCCCACCGCATCGTCGATCGTGGTGCCATAGCGCCGGTACCGGCCCACCCCGGCCACCGCCAGAAGCTGGCAATGTCCGCCCGAAACCAGGAGCAGCAGGTAGGGAAAGGGCACGTTGTCGGTCAGCCGCGCCGTCAGGGCATGCGCTTCCAGATGGTTCACCGCCAGGAACGGGATGCGCCGGGCGGATGCGATCGCCTTGGCCGTCATCACGCCGACCATCACGCCGCCGATCAGGCCCGGCCCGCCCGTGGCCGCCACCCCGTCCAGATCGTCCAGCCCCAGCCCGGCTTCGGCCAGGGCGCGGGCGATGAGCCCGTCCAGGTGATCCAGGTGCGCCCGCGCCGCGATCTCCGGCACCACGCCGCCATAAGGGGCATGCTCGTCCAATTGCGAGAGGACGAGGTTGGCGCGGACCGTGCGCCCGCCGTCGACGATGGCGGCGGCCGTTTCGTCGCAGCTGGTTTCGATCCCCAGGACAATAGGCTTAACACTCATAAGAGATTTTTTACCTCGTTTGCTTAGGCTCTGTCCCGAAATTCCGGGACCGGAGCCACGCACATGCTGTCCAGATGGTCACTGCCTCGGACTTGGCTGCGCCCTTCGGGGTTGCGCCGGCTGACGGCAATGGCCGCCTCCCTGGCATGGCTGTCGGCCTGTGCGGCGTCCGGCGGTTCCGGCTCGCCCGTCGCACGGCCTGCCATTGTCCCACCGCAGGACGGTCCGTCCGGCGCCTTCGTCGTTCCGCCCGGCGGGCCGGTGCCCGGCGTCGGCGAGACGCTGATCGACCCGGACCGGTCCATCGTGCTGATCTTCAACCACGGGTCGGTCAGCGAGTTCTCGCCCGATCCCTGCCAGCCCGACCTCGCCCGGCCCCTGAGCACGACGCCCGAGATGATGCTCGATCTCGCCGGAAGCCGGGTCGGGCCCTACACGCTGGTCGTCTACGCCTACTGCACCCCTTCGAAACTCGGTGACTACCGGTACACCAGCGGCACCGGTGAGTTGAAGGTGGAACGTCGCACGCGGGAGATCGCGGCCCTGACCGCCCGCTTCCGCGCCCAGGGTGTTCCGGCCGAGCGGATCTTCCTGTCCGGCCAGTCCGCCGGCGGGTGGGCGTCGCTGCTGCTTGCGCGCCGCCAGCCCCACGCGTTCAACGCCGCGATCGCCTTTGCACCGGCGTTCGCCGGCGAGTGGCGCAAGCGGCCTGCCGCCTGGCAGTCGCAGCACGACCGTCTATTCGCCGAGATCGCCGGCGGCGCGCCGTTGCCGTCGCTGGTCTTCGCGTTCGAGGGCGACACCTACAACACCCCCGACGCCCTGGCCCCCTTGACGGCGGTGCCCGGTGTCGATCTGCGGGCATTGCCGGGCGACGCCATCGGCGGCATTTCCTGCCAACCCTATTTCCCGCACGTGAACGCGCACCTGGACTGCTTCCGCCGGACGCAGGCGGGCGAAATCCTGCGCTTCATCGCCGCGCGGGTGGGCCCGTCCGTCTGACGGGCGTTGCGGAGGCCGCGCGGGCGCCCTAAACCCGTGCCCATGGTCCCCCTTCTTCGTATCGGCACCCGTGGCAGCCCCCTCGCCCTTGCGCAGGCGCGCGAGGTGCGCGACCGGCTGGCCGCGGCCCACCCTGAGCTGGCATCCGCCGATGCCATTGCCATCGTCCCCATCAAGACCACCGGCGACCGCATCCAGGACCGGACGCTGGCGGAAGCCGGGGGCAAGGGCCTGTTCACCAAGGAGATCGAGGACGCGCTGATCGCCGGGGCGGTGGATCTGGCCGTCCACTCCATGAAGGATATGCCGACCTGGCTGCCGGACGGGCTGGAGATGGCGTGCTATCTCCCCCGCGAGGACCCGCGCGACGCCTTCTTCGCGCGCGGTCCCGCCACGGGCCTGTCCGACCTGCCGGCGGGTGCGGTGGTGGGCACCGCCAGCCTGCGCCGCCAAGCCCAGGTGCTGCTGCGCCGTCCGGATGTGCGCGTCGTTCCGATCCGCGGCAATGTGGACACGCGGATCCGTAAGCTGAACGAGGGCGAGGTGGACGCCACGCTGTTGGCGCTCGCCGGCCTCAAGCGGCTGGGGCTGGCCGACCGTGCCACCTGCGTGCTGTCCACCGACGAAATGCTGCCGGCCGTCGCCCAGGGGTGCATCGGGATCGAGATCCGGACCGGGGATGACGCCACCCGCCGGTACCTCGCGCCGCTGGACTGCCCGGCGACCCGCAGCCGGGTGACCGCGGAACGGGCCCTGTTGGCGGTTCTGGACGGATCCTGCCGGACGCCGATCGCCGCCCTGGCCGAAATCGGGGCCGCCGGCACCCTGTCGCTGCGCGGCCTGGTCGCGGATCCCGCCGGCACCCGGGTGGTCCATGTGGGGACGGATGGGCCGGTGGCGGATGCGGAACGGCTGGGCCGCGACGCGGGCGCGGAGCTGAAGGCCAAGCTGCCGCCGGACTTCTTCGCCTCGGGGTGAGGTCCGCCGGATGAGGGCCGCGGCGGCACGTAGCATCCTGCTCACCCGGCCACGGGTGGACGCCGACGCCCTTGGCGCACGCCTCCGCCAAGCCGCCACGACCGCCGGCATTGGAACAGGGTTCGACATCATCGCGGCCCCCATGCTCGAAATCGTTCCGCGTCCGGGGCCGGCGCTGGATCTCGACGGCGTACAGGCGGTCCTTGCGACCAGCCGGAACGGTGTACGGGCCCTGGCGGCCCGCACCGCACGACGCGACCTGCCCCTGTACGCGGTTGGCGACGGCACCGCGGCCGAGGCGCACGCCGCCGGCTTCACGGCCGTGGAGAGTGCGTCCGGCGACGTCGCGGCCCTGGCGGCCCTGGCCGCCCGGCGGCTGCGTCCGCAGGACGGGGTGCTGGTCCATGCGGCGGGGGCGGAACGGGCCGGCGCATTGGCCGGAACCCTTGCCGGCATAGGGTTCCACACCCGGGTCGAGGTTTTGTACGAAGCCCGGCCGGCGGCCAGCCTGCCCGATGCGGCCGCGTCCGCGCTTCTGGGGCAATCCATTGGTATTGTGGCGTTTTTCTCTCCCCGCACCGCGCGTACCTTTGCTACGGTCGCCGTACGGTCGGGCCTCGTCGACGGCTGTCGCAGCGCCGTCGCCGTGTGTTTGAGCGACGCTGTCGCGAATACCGTGCGTACATTGCCTTGGCGCGATGTACGCATCGCGGCCCGGCCCGATCAGGACTCCCTGGTCGCCCTTATCCTCGCCACGATGGATCGCCCATGAACGCGCGCGGCGGTGGCTCCCCGTCCGATCCACACCCGAAACCCTCGTCCGACGGTGTGGACGGCACCGAGAACGGGAGCGACGGCACGGCCTCACCCGCTTCGGTCATCATCGAGAGGTTCGGCGGCATCCGTCCGATGGCCGGCAAGCTGGATGTGCCCGTCACCACCGTCCAGGGATGGAAGAAACGCGGCCACATTCCGGTTGCCCGGCATGCGGAGCTGAAGGCGGCGGCCGACCGCCTGGGCATCCCCCTGAGCGACACGGAACTCGCCGCTGCCGCCCCGGTCGAGGATGCGGGGGATCCGCAGATGGTCCACGTTCCCCACGCCCCCGGGGAGCCCGTTCCCGGCAGCGTCCCGACCACCCTATCCGCGCCGCCCGACCCAGAGCAGCCCCGCATGTCCGACACCTTCCCCACCCCGTCGCCCCGCCCGGACTCCGAACCCGTCACGGGACCGGCCCCTGGATCGGCCACAGCGTCGGAGGCGGTGCGGCCCCCGCGGACCGGCCGCGGACTCGCGAAAGCCGCCCTTGCCGGGTCGGCCATCGCGATCGTCACCGCCCTTGCCGTGCCCTATTATTTCTGGTCGTCGAACGGCCCGTCCGGGTCTTCGGTCGATCCGGCGGTTCCCGACCGGCTGGCCGAGTTGGAGCGTCGGCTGGATCAGACGGCGGCCGGCCCGGCGGCGGACCCCGGCGAAATCCGGCGGCTGGGCGAGCGGCTGGCGGCCATCGAGCAGCGCCCCGCGCCGGCGTCACCGGATCTGGCGCCGATTCAGCAGCGGTTGGCGGCGCTCGAGCAACGGCCCGCGGAACAGGGCGGGGCACCCGACCTTTCGGCCATCGAACAGCGCTTGGGCCAATTGGAGGCGCAAGACCGCCGGGACGACCAGGAGACGGCTTCGGCGTCCGATGCCGGGATCGACCCTGTGGCGCTTGACCGGCGGCTTGCCGAACTGACGCAGCAGGTGCAGGACACGGCCGGCCGCCTCCAGCGGATGGAGCAGCAGGTCCAGGGTTTGCAGCAGCAGGCGCAAGGGGTTCAGCAGCAGGCCGGTCAACTGGCCGCGCTCCAGCAATCCTTGCAGCGCCTGGAACAGGCGATGGCAGCGGCGGCGCAGCGCACCGATGCCCTGGCGCGCACGGTCGAGCAGCGGGCCGAAGCGGGGGGGGCGGCGCAGGCCCTGGTGCTGGCCACGGCGCAGCTCCGGTCGGTTCTGGGCGACGGACGACCCTTCCAACCGGAATTGCAGGCCGTCCAGCAATTGGCCGGCGGCCAGGGACCGCTGGCGCAGGTCGTGGAGCCGCTGGCCCCCCATGCCGCGACGGGCATTCCGACCCGGGCCGCCTTGACCGAACGGTTCCGCACGCTCGCCGGCGAGATCATCCGTGCCGATCAGGAGAACGGGAACGGCGGCGACTGGACGGACCGGGCGCTGGGCCGCCTGGGCACGCTGGTGACAATCCGCCGCCAGGGTGACGTCGAGGGCACCGGGACCGAGGCGGTGGTCGCGCGGGCGCAGGCCAAGCTCGGCCGGGGCGATCTGGCGGGCGCGGTGGACGAGCTGGCCCGGCTGGAAAGTGCGGAAGGCCGCACCGCGGCCGCATGGCTGGCCGATGCGCGGGCCCGCCTTGCCGCCGACCGCGCGGCCGAGGTCATGACACAGGCGGCCGTGGGCCGTCTGGCCGGGAGTGCCCAGCGATGATGGCCCGCGCGCTGATCTTCATCGTCAAGCTCGCGATCCTGGTCGGGATTGCGCTTTGGATCGCGGACCGCCCGGGCTGGGTGACCATCGAGTGGCAGGGCTACGTGGTCGAGACCTCGGTGGCCCTGCTGGGGCTGGCGGTGCTGGCACTCGTCGTGCTGGCGGCCCTGGTCTACCGGTTCTGGCGCTCGCTGGTGGCGGCCCCACGGGCGTTCTCGCGCTGGCGCAAGGCCCGGCGGCGGGAGCGCGGATACCAGGCGCTGACCCAGGGTCTGGTCGCGGTGGCGGCGGGCGATCCGGAGTCCGCCCGGCGGGCCGCCCGGCGGGCGGACGTGCTGCTCGACGAGCCGCCGTTGACCATGCTGCTGTCGGCGCAGGCGGCGCAGTTGAGCGGCGACGAGCGGGCGGCCGAGCGTTATTTCCAGGACATGCTGGAGCGCCCGGACATGGCCTTCCTGGGGGTGCGCGGGCTCCTGATGCAGGCCCTCAAGGGCCGGCGGTACGACGAGGCGCTGCGGCTCGCCCGCAAGGCGCACGAGCTGCGCCCCGGCACGCCCTGGGTGCTGGCCACCCGCTACGATCTGGAGGCGCGCTCCGGGAATTGGACGCTGGCGGAGACCGCATTGACCGACGCCGTCAGGGTCGGGGCGGTTCCGGCCGAAGCCGGCAAGCGTCATCGCGCGGCGCTTCTGACGGAGCAAAGCGTGTCCGCCGAGACCGAGGGCCGCAAGGACGTTGCCCTGACGGCGGTGCAGCGGGCGCATGACATCGACCAGACCTTCGTGCCCGCCGCCATCCGATTGGCCCGGCTGCTGGCCGATGGCGGGCGGCTGAAGCCGGCCATGCGGGCATTGGAACGGTCGTGGAAGGCCAACCCTCACCCGTTGCTGGCGGAAGCCTACCGCCTGCTGATGGAGCCCAACACCGATCCGCTGGCACGGTTGAAGCGGATGCAGGGCTTCGCCGCCATGGCGCCGCGCAACGGCGAAGGCAATCTGGCCGTTGCCGCGGCGGCCCTGGACGCCCGCTTGTGGGGCGAGGCCCGCAAGAACCTGACCCCGTTGGTGGAGGGGGACCGCACATCGGCATCGGCGGCCCTGCGGCGGGCCTGCCGGATGATGGCGCGGCTGGAGGAGGCGGAGCACGGCGACCGCGAGGCGGCCCGCCGCTGGCTGGCCCGCGCCGCGGAAGCCCCCGCGGATCCGGCCTGGACCTGCGGCGCATGTGGCGCCCAGACCGCGGAATGGCACGGCCGTTGCGGCACATGCGGCGGCTTTGACACGCTGGAATGGCGGGCGGTGGACGGTCCGGCCCTGCTGGCGCAGCAGGCCGGCGGCCACGGCGTGCCGGAAGCCGATACGCTGGGGCCGGAACCCCGCGGGCTGCTGGAATTGCGCCCGCAGCACACGGCGGCGGGTTAGGGGCGGCGGGTCAGGGTCCGTTCGGCGGCCCATGCCCCTCTTCCTGCGCGCCGCGTGGGAAGAGGGGTTTTCAAAAGAGGCTCAGAAGTCCGTGCAGCGGCCCTTGCTTTCCCAATCGCCGTAGCGGGTGGGTTCCGGACCGGCGGGCCCGCCGATCTCGCGCTGGGGCTGCGACGGGGCCGTTGGCTGGGGAGTGGTGTCGGCTTTGGCCTTGTCGGCCGGGGCCGTGGGCTTGGGGGTGGCCGGATGCGTGCTCATGAAGCACGATATGGCCCGCACCGGGTCCGGCGCCAAGACTTCAAACAACAGCCCGACGCGGCCATATCCCGGGTGTTGTCCCGATCGCCTCCATTGCGCGGACACCACGGATGACGAGCTATTTCAAGACGACGGTCCTGATGGCGGCGCTGACGGCGCTGTTCATGGGGCTGGGATTCCTGATCGGCGGCCAGGGCGGGATGCTGGCGGCGCTGCTGCTGGCGTTCGCCATGAACGCCTTCGCCTATTGGAATTCCGACAAGATGGTCCTGCGCATGCACAATGCGCACGAGGTCGGACCGGCCGAGGCACCGGAGTTCCACCGCATGGTGCAGGACCTGAGCCAGCGCGCCGGCCTGCCGATGCCACGGGTCTACCTGATCGAGTCGGACCAGCCCAACGCGTTCGCCACCGGCCGCAATCCGGAGAACGCCGCCGTGGCTGCCACCACCGGGCTGTTGCGCATGCTGCCCTACGAGGAGGTGGCCGGCGTGATGGCACACGAGTTGGCGCATGTGAAGAACCGCGACACGCTGATCATGACGATCACCGCGACGTTCGCGGGCGCCATTTCCATGCTGGCCAATTTCGCCTTCTTCTTCGGCGGCAACCAGGACAGCCGGAACAATCCGCTGGGCATCGTGGGGGTCGTCCTGACGGCCCTGCTGGCGCCGCTCGCCGCCATGCTGGTGCAGATGGCCATCAGCCGCACCCGCGAGTACGAGGCCGACCGCATCGGGGCCGAAATCTGTGGCCGTCCGGACTGGCTGGCGAACGCCCTGGTCAACATCCAGCACGCGGCGCAGCGGATCGACTACCACCGCGCCGAGAACAGTCCCGCCACCGCCCACATGTTCATCATCAACCCGCTGCATGCGCGCGCCATCGACGGGCTCTTCTCCACCCACCCGCCCACCGGGGAACGGGTGCGCCGACTGCAGGCCATGGCAGGTGGTTCCATGGGGGTGGCCGCACCCGGTGGCATCACCGGCGGCTCTGCCGGAACGCGGGGCCCCTGGGGTGGCGGCGCCCGGCGGGCGCAGTGGCCGGAACGGCGCCGCGGGCCCTGGGGCTGACCGGGGGCTCGTCCTCCTGCGGCTCGCAGGCTCAGGCTTGGCCGGGCGGCGGCGGAACCGGATCGGAGACGGAAATCCGGACCCCGGTGCCTTCGATCAAGGGCGGGGCCGCCCGTCCCGGAATGGCGTCCCCCGGCCCTTCCTTGCCGGCGGCAAACCCGTCCCGGAACTTGCGGATGCCTTTTCCCAGATCGCGCATGACCGTCGGGATCCGGCCGCTGCCAAAGATCAGCCCGATGCCGACCAGCAGAAACGCCGCCTCCCAGAATCCGATGCCCATGATGACGTATCCCTGCCGCCTGCCCTTTCGCTTGCACATGGGGTGCCAGTCGGCCCCGGAACAGTCTATGGAACCGCCCACCTAAGCCGGTGCGGTGTGGAGGATTTGCTCGGCCAGCCACTCCCGGAAGGCGGAGATCGCTTCCAGACGCGGACTGTCCGGCCGGTGCACCACATAGTAGGCGCTGCGGTCGCGTACGCTCAGGGCGAACGGCCTGACCAGTCGGCCCGAGCGGATTTCGTCCCGCACGAGGATGCCGCGCCCGAGGGCCACGCCCTCGCCGGCCGCCGCGGCATGGAGCAGCAACAGGCTGTCCGGATAGGACGGCCCTCCGGCGGGAATGGTCAATCCCGCTTCCCGCAGCCAGAGGTCCCAAGGGTGCCAGCTCGTGTGAAGCAGGGTGGCGCGCACCAGATCGGCCGGTTCGGCGAGGCCGAGGCGGTCGCGGTAGGCCGGACTGCACACCGGGAAGAGCCACTCGTCCGTCAACTTGGTGATGGCCAACCCCGGCCAACCGCCCTCCCCGTAGCGGACCGCGGCGTCCACCTCGCCGAGGTCCGCCAACCCCACCGACGAATGCAGCTCGAGCTCCAGCCCGGGATGGGCCGCGCGGAGTGCGTGGAGCCGCGGCACCAACCACAGGGCCGCGAAGGCGGGCAGCACGCTGACCCGGAGTCCCTGGGACCCGACCTTCCGGGGCGCGGACTGGAAGGCCCGTTCCAACAGGCCGAGGCCGTGACGGACGCTGAAGAGCAGTTCCTGCCCCGCCGGGGTCAGCAGCATGGCGTTGGCGCTGCGCCGGAACAGCCGGGTGCCCAGCCGCGCCTCCAGTTCCCGGATGCGGTGGCTGATGGCCCCATGGGTCACGCCCAGCTCCTCGGCCGCGCGGGAATAGCTCTGATGCCGGCCAGCGGCCTCGAAGGCCTGCAGCGTTTGGATGGAGGGAAGACGTCCCATCGGCTGATGTTATTTTCGCTCACACTGCGGTCCAAGGCTTTTCATTCGTGGGAAGCCCGGAACCGGCCTAGTTCAGGGTTGAGTCCCCGCAGCGGGGTTTTGGCGGAAGAGTGGACATGGGAACGATGGACGAAGCCAACCGGCGTTTGTACGCGGATGCCCATCGGCGGGCGCTGGCCTATATGGAAGGGATCGCGGCGCGCCGCGTCTATCCCGACGGGAACGCCCTGGCCGGCCTCTCGGCTTTCGACGAAGCCCTGCCCGAGCAGCCGCTCCCGCCGGAGGACACCCTGCGCCTCCTGGACGAGGTCGGCGGGCCGGCGACCGTGGCCTCGACCGGTGGGCGGTACTTCGGTTTCGTGGTCGGCGGCAGCCTGCCGGTGGCCCTGGCGGCGGATTGGCTGGTTTCCGCCTGGGACCAGTGCGCGACCATGCCCGTCAGTTCCCCTGTCTCGGCCAAGGTGGAGCAGGTGGCCGGACGCTGGATGACGGAAATCCTCGGTTTGCCCACGTCGTCGGCCGTCGCCTTCGTGACCGGGGCGAGCATGGGCAACCTGCTGGGCCTGGCCGCGGCCCGGCACCACCTGCTGCGTCGGCTCGGATACGACGTGGAGTCGCAGGGCCTGTTCGGTGCCCCGCGCCTGCGCGTGGTGGCCAGCGCGGAAATCCACTCCACCCTGGTCAAGGACCTGGGCATCCTCGGCTTCGGCCGCGACTGCGTGGAACGGGTCCCGACGGATGCGCAGGGGCGCCTCATACCCGAGGAACTGCCCGAGCTGGACGACCGCACCATTGTCTGCGTCCAAGCCGGGAACGTGAACTCCGGGTCGTTCGACCCGTTCCGGGCGGTGGTCGCCAAGGCCAGGGCGGCGGGAGCGTGGGTGCACGTGGACGGCGCCTTCGGCCTGTGGGCCGCCGCGTCGCCCCGGCTGCGGGCCCTCGTCGACGGTATCGAGGGTGCGGACAGCTGGGTGACGGACGGGCACAAGTGGCTGAACGTGCCCTACGACTGCGGCGTGGTCGTTTGCCGGCATCCGGACGCGCTGCGCGGCGCCATGGGGTTGAGCGCCGCCTACATGCCGACCGGCGAAGCCGTGCCGGCCAAGGATCTGCTGGCCGAGTTCTCCCGCCGGGCCCGTGGCATCCCGGTCTGGGCGGCGCTGCGCACCTTGGGGCGCCAGGGCGTGGCCGACATGGTGGAGCGCAACTGCGCCCAAGCGCAGCGGATGGCGGCGGGCCTGCGTGCGCTGGGTGCCGAAATCCTCAACGACGTCGTGTTGAACCAGATCGTCGTCTCCTTCGGGGATGCGGAGCGGACGGCGCATGTCCAGCGGGCCGTGGAGCAGGACGGGGCCTGCTGGTTCGGACCGACGCAGTGGCAGGGTCGCGCCGCCGTGCGCATCAGCATCTCCTCCTGGGCGACGACCGACGAGGACATCGACGGTGCGTTGGCCGCCATCGGCCGTATCCTTGGAGAAGGTCGGGTTCCGGCGTAGAACACCGCCGGTATGGGCAGGCTGGACTTGACGGTGCCCACGCGTTGCCGTTGAGATCCAGCCGCTGCTCAAGACCGGTACGGTGGCGACCAGCGGAAACGCCACCTTCCAGAACCCGATGCCCATGACCAAGCGTCCTCGTCCCCTGTTCTCACACCGGCACACGGGGTGCCGGCCGGCACCGCTTTGGGGCGACGGACAATGAAGGCCGGGGGAAACAGGCGGCGCCAGACCCACCCACCCGCGCAGGATCCCGGATTGCGGGCCAGGGCCGCGGCCCTGGATCTGGTTGCGGCGGTGGTGCGCCGCCGGATGCCGTTGGACGATGCGCTGGAACAGCAACCCGACCTGGACGGGCTGGAACCGCGCGACCGGGGGTTCACCCGTCTGCTGGCGGCGACGATCCTGCGGCGGCTCGGCCAATTGGACGCGGTGGTCCTTGCGTTCCTCGACCGGCCGCAATTGCCGAAGGCCGACGTGCTGGACGTGCTGCGGCTGGGCGCGGCGCAGATCCTGTTCCTGGGCACCCCGTCCCATGCGGCGGTGGACACCTCGGTCGATCTGGTGGCGGCACGCGGCCATGCCCACGCCAAGGGCATGGTGAACGCCGTCCTGCGGAAGGTCGTGCGGGACGGGCCGGGCCTCGTGGCCGGCCAGGATGCCGGCCGGCTGAACACGCCGGACTGGCTGTGGCTGTCGTGGCGCCAAGCCTATGGCACCGGCCGCGCCCGCGGCATCGTCGACGCGCACCTGTCGGAGCCGCCACTGGACCTGACCGTCCGGTCCGAACCGGAGGCGTGGGCCGGACGGCTCGAGGCCGAGATCCTGCCGACCGGAAGCCTGCGTCGGGCCGCTGCCGGCGGCCTCACCGAGCTTCCCGGCTTCGCCGAGGGCGCGTGGTGGGTGCAGGACGCCGCCGCGGCGATCCCTGCCCGTCTGTTCGGCGACCTGGATGGCAAGCTGGTTTACGACCTGTGTGCGGCCCCCGGCGGCAAGACGTTGCAACTGGCGGCCCAGGCCGGTGCGCGGGTTGTGGCCGTGGACCGGTCGGCCGGGCGCATCGCGCGCGTGCGCGCAAACCTTGCCCGCACGGGTCTTGCGGCCGAGACCGTGGTGGCCGACGCCGCGAAATGGAGTCCGGAGGAGCCGGCGGACGCGATCCTGCTGGATGCGCCGTGCAGCGCCACCGGGGCGGCCCGCCGCCATCCCGACATCCTGCACCTGAAGACGAAGGCGGATGTGGAAAAGCTTGCGGCGGCGCAGGCCAAGCTGCTGCGCGCCGCCGGTCGGTTGCTGAAGCCCGGGGGGCTGCTGGTCTATTGCACCTGCTCGCTGGAGCCGGAGGAAGGCGAACAGCGGATCGCCGCCTTTCTGGAGGGCGGCGCGCCGTTCGCCCGCGTGCCCATCGACCCGGCGGAAGTCGGCGGTTGCGATGCGTTCGTCAATGCGGACGGCGAGGTTCGCACCTTGCCCGGGCATTGGCCCGAGCGGGGCGGCATCGACGGGTTCTTCGTGGCGCGGCTCCGGCGGATCTGATCGGCGCGGGGGTTGCCCGCGGTCGCGTAACGGTCCGGACTGCCGTTCGGTGGCCGGACCGGAGCTGATCCCCGTGCCCGGATGGCCAATGGTCTTGTGCGCAATTGCGGCCGACCCGGCGTGGGCCAACGCTTGCCTTTCCGGTATGCGCCAGGGATGGCGCGTCCGGCCCTGCAACGCGGGAAGGGGCCGGCATGCCACGCGTCGCCTGTACGGTTCTGGTCATGCTTGCGATATCGGCGGCAAGCTCGGCGCCAGCGGGCGAGGAGGGGCCTGAGAGCCGCTTCGATATCCGGACCGTTTCGGATCTCGTCCGCCTTTGCGAGACGGTGCCGGAGCATATGGACGGCAACGCCGCCCCGGACACCCTGTTCGACATGGTGGCGTGCCTCGCCTACCTGCGCGGTGCACTTGCCGTGTACCAGTCCTATCAGCACTGGAACCATGTGCGGGTGATCTGCATCCCGGACGCCTCCACCCATGGCGACCAGGTTACGGCACTGTTGTCGTGGGCGGCACAGGACGAGCGGCGGCGCGGGGAAGAGGCGGCCCTGGGCCTGCTCAACGCCATGCGCTACCGCTTCGGCTGCGATCAGCGGGCCAACTAGAGCCCGGCTCGATCCCATGGGTCGAGCCGGGCTCTACCTGCATGTTTGATGGACCAAATTGGCCGCTCAGGCGGTTCCGCCTGAGTGGAATTTGCTCTAGGCGACTGCCGGCTCACGGGCGGTTGCGCCGGCGGTCTTGGTGTAAGCGGCCGCCAGCAGGGTGTGCAGTTCCCAGGCCCCCCGCACGCCTGTTGCCAGTTGGTATCCGGATGCCGTCCCGGAAAGGACCTGCTTGATGTGCTGGATGGGGGGATCCCACGTCCGCTCGGCCCCGGTCACGCCCTCCATGAAGGCGCTACGGCAGCCGCCGGCGTCGGTGGCGGCAACCGCACGGCACATCATCGGCCGCACCTGGTAGATTTGGCATCTGCCGTTGTCCCCAAGGAAAGCGCAGGGCACCGCGGCGCGCGGACGCTCGGTCGCGCTCATGCCCTTGGTTCGCTCGGCGACGTCCACCACCCGCGCGGCGAAGTGCGCCTGCTCGCTTGGCGTGAAACGCGTGGCGATATGCACGAAGATGGTGCGGGCCTCGGGGACCGTGACCTCCACCCCCCGGTGGCAGCACGATGTGCAACGTGATTTGCAGGCCAACGGACAGGCTGGCGGGTTCTTCCGCCGCATCATCTCGACCACCCGGTCGGCCTCGGCCATCAGGCGGCGTCCGATCGCATCGTCCGTGATGCCGGCTGTAATATCGGCAAGGATCGCGATCTGGGCGTCCTTGATGATGGGGGTGGCAGGCTTCGTCATTCAGAGGCAGGTGGTGGCGATGGCCGGTACGGTCCGCGCCATCATACCTCTTCCTGCCTACCGAACAGGAATTAAAAACCGATCGGCACCTTCTGCCCGGCAGCCTGTGCCATATCCGCCAGGATTGCGCGGGGTTCGGCACCGATCCGGGCGCCCGCGCGGGGTGCCGCCCTTCGGAACGGGGCGGACCGGAAGGCCCGCCCCGCTTCCGTTCAGGCCGCAATCCGGCGGCCGGTGTCCTTGTCGAACAGGTGCAGTTCACCCGGCACCGGGGCGACGGCGATGCGGTCGCCCATGCGCAACTGGCTGATGCCCGGCAGGCGGGCGAGCATCATCTCGTCCGTGCCCGCGATGCGGCCGTGCACCACCGTGTCGGCACCGAGTGCTTCGACCAGTTCGACCGTCAGTTCGAGGGACATCGCGGCGTCGGAGCCCACGGTCATGACGTGCTCGGGACGGATGCCGAGCGTGACCGGGCGGCCGGCATGCCCGTTGGCAACGCCCTCGGCCAGCGGCAGGGAGACGCTGTCCTTGATGCGAATGGACCGCCCGTCGGCGGACACCGCGGCGGGCAGGAGGTTCATGGGCGGCGAGCCGATGAACCCGGCGACGAAGGTGGAGGCCGGACGCTGGTAGACCTCCATCGGGGTGCCGATCTGTTCGGCGACGCCGCCGTTCATGACCATGATCCGGTCGGCGAGCGTCATGGCCTCGACCTGGTCGTGGGTGACGTAGAGGCTGGTCACGCCGAGCTGCGTCTGCAGCTTCTTGATCTCGACGCGCATCTGGTTGCGCAGCTTGGCATCGAGGTTGGACAGGGGCTCGTCGAACAGGAAGACGTCGGGCTGGCGCACGATGGCGCGGCCCATGGCGACGCGCTGGCGCTGGCCGCCCGAAAGCTGGCGCGGCTTGCGTTCGAGATAGGGGCCGAGTTCCAGGATCTGGGCCGCCTGCTTCACGGCGGTATCGATTTCCGCCTTAGACAGGCCGCGGATCTTCAGGCCGTACGCCATGTTGTCGTACACGCTCATGTGCGGGTAGAGCGCGTAGTTCTGGAACACCATGGCGATGTTCCGGTCCTTGGGTTCCAGGTTGTTGACCACCCGTCCGCCGATCGCGATCTCGCCATCGGTGATGGATTCGAGCCCGGCCACCATGCGCAGCAACGTGGACTTGCCGCAGCCCGACGGGCCGAGCATGACAAGCAGCTCCCCGTCGGCGACGTGGCAGTCGATGCCTTTGATGACGAGGGTCTGCGGGCTGTAGGCCTTGCGGACGCTACGGATCTCGATGCCGGCCATTGAACCTTCTTCCTATTTGTCCCCATCCACGAGGCCGCGGACGAAGGTCCGCATCATCACCAGCACCACCGCCACGGGAGGCAGCAGGGCCAGGACCGTCGTGGTCATGATCAAATGCCAATCCACCTGCGCGTCCCCGGTGCCCATCATCTTCGTGATGCCGATGACGACGGTTTCCATCTCCCGCGAGGAGGTGATCAGGAGTGGCCAGAGGTACTGGTTCCAGCCGTAAATGAAAAGGATTACGAACAGGGCCGCGATGTTGGTGCGCGACAGCGGCAGCACGACATCCCGGAAGAACCGCATCGGCCCGGCGCCGTCGATCTTTGCGGCCTCCACCAGCTCGTCTGGAATGGTCAGGAAGAACTGCCGGAACAGCAGCGTGGCCGTGGCCGAGGCGATGAGGGGAACGGTGAGGCCGGCGTAGGTGTCGACCATGCCGAGGTTCGAGACGACCTCGTAGGTCGGAACCATGCGCACTTCCACCGGCAGCATCAGGGTGATGAAGATCATCCAGAAGAACAGCATCCGGCCGGGGAAGCGGAAGAACGCCACCGCGTAGGCCGAGATGATGGAGATGGAGATCTTGCCGATGGTGATGGCCAGCGCCACGATGAGACTGTTCATCATCATGCGCGACACGGGCGTGTAGCTCAGCCGCAGGCCTTGGCCGCCGAACAGCGCCTGGGAGTAGTTGTCCCACCCCTCCGGGCCGGGATAGAGCGGAAGCTGGCCGCGCCCGATGGTGCCGATATCCCAGGTGGAGCCGATGACGGCCACGTAGATCGGGAAGGCGAAGATCGCCACGCCCAGGATCAGGACGAGATGGGGGACCACGTCGGTCCAGTTGCGGGACGTGATCATCCGTAGTGGACCTTGCGCTCGATGAAGCGGAACTGCACGACCGTCAGCGCGATCACGGCGATCATCAGGATCACGGACTGCGCCGCCGACGCACCCAGGTTGTGGTTCACCGCGCCCTCCACGTAGACCTTGTAGATCAGCGTGGACGTCGCGGTGCCCGGGCCGCCCTTGGTCAGCGCATGGATCACGCCGAAGGTCTCGAAGAACGAGTAGACCAGATTGACCACCAGCAGGAAGAAGGTGGTGGGCGTGATCAGCGGGAAGACGATGGTGGCGAACCGGCGGACCGGGCCGGCACCGTCGATGGCCGAGGCTTCGATCACCGATTTCGGGATCGACTGCAGCGCCGCCAGGAAGAAGATGAAGTTGTAGCTGACCTGCTTCCACGCGGCCGCCAGGATCACCAGCAGAAGCGCCTGCCCGTCCACCAGCTTGTAGTCCCAGTGCAGGCCGATGTCGTTCAACTTGCGACCGACGATCCCGATGTTCGGGTGGAAGATGAACACCCAAAGCAACGCGGACACGGCCGGTGCCACGGCATAGGGCCAGATCAACAGGGCCTGGTACGCGGTCTTGCCCTTGATCTGCGCATCGGCCATCGCGGCGAACAGCAGCGCCAGCGTCATGGACAGGCCGGTGACCGACAGCGCGAAGACCACCGTCGTGCGGGCGGAGTTGAAATAGTCCGGGTCCGCCAGGACGATCTCGTAATTCTCGAACCAGACGAACACGGTCGACAGGCCGAAGGCGTCCTGGAGCTGGGTGGACTGCCAGATCGCCTGCGCGGCGGGCCATATGAAAAAGACCAGGGTGACCGCCACCTGCGGAAACAGCAGCAGGTAGGGCAGCAGTTTTTGGTCGAAGATGACGCGGCGGTTCATGGGGATCCGGGGTGTCGCCTCACCCGAACGGCCCCGCATGCCGGGGGCTCGCGGGGCCGTTCGGGTGAGGGCCCGCCCCGCACCGTGTCCGGCGGGGGCGGGTCTCGGCATCAGATGGTTACGAGCGGCGGTTCGCGCGCTCGAAGTTGCGCAGGACGGTGTTGCCCCGCTGCGCGGCGTTCTGCATCGCCTGCTCGGGCGTCTGCTGGCCCTGCAGGGCGCGCTCCATCTCCTCCTGGATGATGTTGCGGATTTCCGGGAACCCGCCCAGGCGGATGCCCATGGAGTTTTCCGTCATCTTGTCGCCGCGCAGGAGCTGCTGGATGGGGATCTCGGCGCCCGCGTTCTTCTGGTAGTAGTCGGCCTTCTTGGCCATCTCGTAGGCCGTGCGGGTGAGCGGCAGGTAGCCGGTCTGCATGTGCCAGCGGGCCGCCTGGTCCGGCGCCGACAGGAACTTGAAGAACTCGGCCACGCCGCGCAGCTCGTCGGCGTTGCGGGGGATGCCCGGACCCTTGTTCATGACCCAGAAGCTGGCGCCGCCGATGATGGAGTTGATCGGCGCGTTCGGGGCGTCCGGGTAGTACGGCAGCATGGCGACGCCCCAGGCGAACTTCGCCTCGCGCTCGACCCGGCCGCGGAAGCCGGACGAGGTCGTGATCATCGCGCACTCGGCCGACGGGAACAGGGCCTCGGCGGCGTTGTCGCGGCCGCCGTACTTGAAGGTGCCGTCCTTCTGCGCCTGCACCAGGTTCGCCAAGTGGCGGACCTGGAGCGGGTTGTTGATGCGCAGTTCGGCGTCAAGCCCCTGGAAGCCGTTGCCCTTGGTGGCCAACGGGATGTTGTGGACCGCGCTGAACTGCTCGACCTGCAGCCAGGTCGGCCAAGCGGTGGTGTACGGGCAGGCGACGCCACCGTCCTTCAGCTTCTTGGCGGTCTCGAAAAGCTCCGGCCAGGTCTTGGGCGGGTTTTCGGGGTCCAGGCCGGCCTTCTTGAAGGCGTCCTTGTTGTACCAGAGGACCGCGGTCGAGCTGTTGAACGGCATCGACACCGGGCGGCCGTCCGACAGGCTGTAGTAGCCGCGGACCGCGGGGAGGTAGTCGTCGAAGTCGATCTGGACGCCGGTTTCCTTCAGCAGCTCGTGCAGCGGCTTCACGGCGGCCCCGGCGGCCATCATGGTGCCGGTGCCGACCTCGAACATCTGCACGATGTGCGGCGCGGTGCCCGAGCGGAAGGCCGCGATGGCGGCCTGCATCGTGTCGGGGTACGAACCCTTGTAGCCGGCGTTGATCTGGTACTTCGGCTGGGACTCGTTGAAGTCCTTCACGAAGGTTTCCAGGATCGGGCCCAGCGGGGCGGCGAGCCCGTGCCAGAAGTCGATCTGCACCTTCTGCTGCGCGGCGGCGGGCAGCGATACGCCCGCGGCGACGACCGCGCCGACCAGAACCTTGCGGATGTCCATTTCCCTGTTCCCTCCCCGGGATGGAGCGGAGCCCTTATGGGGTGTTGGTGGTGAAACCAGGGTTACCAAATTATCGCGTATTTGTGAAAGCGTGCAGGTGCCCGATACGACGGTACGGGTACACTTTTCCCACGGTCGCGGCGCGAGGGGCCGGTCCTTCCGATCCGTTGGGGGAGTCTACTCGGCCTGCTTCGACCGCTCCAGTATGCCGTCGGCCAGCAGTTCGGCGATGCACTGGTAGCCGGCACCGTTCATGTGGAGCCCGTCCCCGGACAGCACCGGCATGTCACGGGGCTGCGACGCCCAGTGCCGCATGATCCGGTACCTGGGCAGCAACGGGACCCCGGTTTCCGCCACGATGTGTCCGATGGCGTCCACGAAGGCGGTGTAGACATCCTCGTGCGGGACGTCGGGATAGTACTGTGGATCCATCAGGACGATGTCGACGCCGCGGTCGCCCGTCCACTGCACGCCGCGGCGCACGGTGTCGGCGAAATCGTCGAGCGGCACGTCGTTCAGCGCATCGTTCGTGCCCACCTGCCAGATGACCAGGTCCGGCTCCCAGTCGACGACATCGCGCTTCAAGCGCTTGAGGGTGGCGGCCGCGGCTTCGCCGACGATCCCGTCGTTGCGGACGGTGAAATCGATATCGGGGAAGCGGGCTTCCAGGGCCGTTTCGAGGCGCGGAGGATACGCGCGGGTGGGCGTGGAGGCGCCGACCCCGACCGTGGAAGAGGAGCCGATGGCCAGGATGCGCACGGCCCGACCCGCCCGGATCCGCTCCAAGGTCCGGGGCAGCGCGCCGGGAAGCCCCTGCATCTCGGGCGGGACGGCGCAAGGGGCGGGGACCTCCTGCGCGTGCGGCGGCGCCCCCGTTCCCGGCAGCGTACCGTCCGGGACCAGGGTGGCCAAAAGCATCGCGCCGAACACCGCCCCCGCCATCCGGGCTCCGGTGCCCGGTCGTTTCACGCCCGGCGCACCGAGCCGCGGTCCCGCACGGTTCGTGTCCCGGCCACTTGGGTACCGGGCGCCAGCGTTCCAGGAGCGGGCGAGGGTGCGCCCTGTCGTGCGAGGAGCCATGCCAGACACATTTGAGCGGCGATGCCGACGGCCAGGAACAGGACGTCGAAGAGGACACCGTATTCCTTGGTGACCTTGAGCGTGAGCCCCCACAGGCTCAAGATCAACCCCAGGCAGAACACGGGCAGCGACTGCCGTCCCATCAGCACGACCGGGTTGCCGCTTCCCAACGATTTGACCCACCGGTGCAAGGGCAGGTTGACGACCACATAGGCCAGGGCCAGGACGTGCAGCAGCCGCGGCAGCGAAAGGTTCTGCTTGTCCAGGTCCCATAGGAACCGCGGCAGGGGCAAGGCGTCGGGATCGGGCGCAATGCCGCTGCGCACCCAGACCAGCGCCCCGACCAGATAGGCCACGGCGGTCCAGAACAGGACCCGCGAACATCCGATCCCCACCCCCTGCAGGCGCAGGGCGCCGATCGTGAAGCCGATCACGAACAGGAACTGCCAGGCGAAGGGGTTGAAGAACCATCCGCCGGACAGCGGATGGTTCGGCAGGTTCCACCCCGCCAGATTGGCGGCGGCATAGAGCCCGCAGGATGCGGCGACCGTCCCGGCCAAGCTCCGCGCGGCCCCCAGCAGCAGCAGCGGCATGGCCGCGAGCAGGACGGTGTAGAGGGGCAGGATGTTGAGGAAGCCGGGTTGGTAGCGCAGCGTCGCCGCCCCCACGAGGCTGGCCGCCGGATCCACGATCAGCGGCGTCAGGGCGACGAGTTCGAACAGGCGGCCGTCGCCGGTGCGCAGCACGGCATGGGCGAAGATCGCGGCGCCGGCCAGGAACGTGGCCGCGTGGGCCGCATAGAGCAGGGCGGCCCGGCGGATCGCCTTGTCCACGGCGTCCTGCCAGCATCCCTGCCGGACCCGGCTGAAATAGGCGAAGGCCGCCGCGTACCCCGCGAGCAGGACGAAGAGTTCCGCCGCGTCCGAGAAGCCGAAGTTCCTGTGCGTCAGGTTTTCGAAGATGTTGCCGGCCAGGTGGTTCACAAAGATCGTGACCAGGGCCACGCCGCGCCAGAAGTCGGCGGCGGTGTCGCGTTCCACGCGGATGTGCCCCGACCCGGCCATGTCATACCCAGCGCATTTCCCGGATCGTTTCAACCATCGGATAGGGACGGGGTGTCGAACGGCAAAGGTGCGTACGCCTTGCGACCAGGGCTCAGTCCGCCAAACCCTCGAAGAAGGTCATGGCGATTTCGCCCGCTTCGGCCGGCCAGGTGTGGGGATAGGGGCGCGCACCCGGCCGGCGCCCGCCGGTTCCATCCTCGTCGTGCTGGCACCAGAGCACCGGGTTGCCATTGGGGTCCGACCCGTAGCGCCGACAGGCGAGCCCCGCGATGTCCACCGGGTCCGGCCGTTCCTCCGCAAGGCCGTTCTGGGCCAGGAAGGCGGCCAGCGCCCGGCGGCCTTCGGCGATGGGCACCAGCGCGTCCTTCGGATTGTGGATGAGGACGGCCCCGACCTGGCCGACGCACCTCGAGGGCACGATGCCGCCGGCCACGGCCACCACGC
This sequence comes from Azospirillaceae bacterium, assembly GCA_035645145.1. Lineage (GTDB taxonomy): Bacteria > Pseudomonadota > Alphaproteobacteria > Azospirillales > Azospirillaceae > CANGXM01. The sequence continues at coordinate 51,340 of DASQNC010000071.1, forward strand.
CGCGGATCCTGTCGCCCCGTGCACAGGCGAGACTGCTGGCGAAGCTGGCGCCCAGCGAATGGCCCGCCACGAAGACGGCGGCGGGATCGATGCAGAAGGACGCGGCCATCCGGTCCAGCAACGCGTCGAAGACGGCGTAGTCGCGCAATCGTCCCGGCGGGTCGCGCGGGTCCGACCATGCGAAGCGCCCGTCCGCCGCCCGCAGGGCCTCGGGGTAGACGAAGATTGTCGGTGCCTGGGCCGCCGGTTCCAGTCGGAAGTACTGCCGGGCCTGGGCGGCCGTGTTGGTCCGGCCGTGGAACGCGAACACCAGGTGGTGCGGGATGGCAGGGTCGTAGCCCCGCGGCGCCGCGACCAGGGCATGGCGTCGGGTCCCCGCCACCTCGACCTCCAGCCTCTCCGGCAGGGCGGCCGTCCCGCCGCAACCGGCGGAGCGGCCCGGTGGGGTTTCGGCGCGGACCTGCGCGGGCAAGGCCAGGACGGACGCGGCGGCCAGCACGATCCACAGCATCGGTCCGGCTCCTTGGTATGAGGACCTCAACCGAAGGGCCTGCCGGCGGGTTCCTGTCCCGGGGTCGGTTCCGCGGCGCGGGTCCCGCCGGCCCCACCCGATCCGGCACCCGCGCATCGAGGTGAGGACCATGACCAACGCCCAGCAGAGGCTCATCCGGGACGTGATGACCCGGGATGCGCAATCCATCGGCCCCAATGACAGCATCCAGCGTGCGGCACAGCTCATGGACCAGCTGAACGTCGGCGCGCTTCCCGTGTGCGAGGGCGAGCGCCTGATCGGCATGGTGACCGACCGCGACATCACCGTCCGCGCCACCGCCGCCGGCCATTCGCCGACCGAAACGAGGGTGGATGCGGTGATGAGCGGCGACGTCCGGTCGGTTGGCGAGGACGACACCTTGGAGACCGCCGCCCGCATCATGCGGAAGACCCAGATCCGGCGCCTGCCCGTGGTGGGTGCGGACAACCGGCTGGTGGGCATCGTGGCGCTGGGCGACATCGCCACCGACGCTCCGGACATGGCGGAGGAAACCCTGCGCCAGGTCTCCGAGCCGTCCGAACCCGATCGCAGCTGAGGGACTGCCTCCATCCGGCCGCCTCCGCGGGACGCGGCCTCGGGCGGTTCGGGTCCGGTCGGGGCGGCGCAGCGGCCATCCCGTCAGCGCGACCGCATTGCCGACGATGGCGCAGGCGATGCCGGCGATCGTCCAAGGCGTGGGGTCCAATCCCTTGAGCACGACGGAAACGCCGATGCCCACTGCCGGGAACAGGGCCGCCATGTGGCCCGAGCGCGCCGGGCCGATGCGACCGACGAGTTCCAGATGGAACAGCCACGCCAGCACCGAGGCCATCACCACGAGATCGGCGAGCGAGCCGATACAGGTGGGCGACCCGTCCCACCCGAAGTCCTTGCCCTGGGCCAACAGGACCAGCAGCAGGAAGGCGGATCCGTACAGGAAGCCGAAGGCGTTGGCCTGCAACGCGGGAATTCCGGCGGCACTGTTGCGCGCGGAAAAGACATCACCCGACGAGGTTACGGCGGTGCCGGCCAATGCGAGCGCGAGCCCGATCCAAACGCCGTCGTCGACCGCCTGCAACTCGGGGAGGAAGATCAGCGCCACGCCGAGGATCCCCAGCGCCCCGCCGGCCAGCACCTGCCGTTCCAGGGGCCGACCGAGGAACAGTGCCGTGTTGACGGTGGTGAGCAGCACCTTGGTCGAGAAAACCACCGACACGAGGCCGGAGGCCATGTGGGCCGTGGCGGCGTGCAACAGGCCGTAGCTGCCGGCGAAGTTGTGCCCAGGCCGAATGCGGCCCGTGCCAAGTGGTTGCGCCAGCCGTGCACCAGGGGCTGGCCGGCAAGGCGCACCAGGGCGAAGAAGACCAGATCGGCCGGCAGCAGCCTGTGGATCAGCGAGGCTTCCGGCACGACCGTACCGAGCTGCAACCGCACGGCATGGAAATTCGCGCCCCAGACCAGGACACAGAACCGGTACATCGCCGCCGTCGACAGGGTCCGGAATCCACTGGGACCGGCATCGGTCTCGCCTAAAGTCATGATTGCCCGATCCCTGTCATTGGCGTCCGTTTGGGGCCGGCGGCAGCGTGGGGAGTCCCGCAGGTTGCGCCAACGAGCCCCGGCATACCGTTTTGCCTGCTCCCAAGGTGGGTCCCGTCTCATTGCGGGAATATTGTTGCGGTTTTGTTCTCGTAAATGGATCATGCGCCGTCCATGATGGGTGCACGGACACTCCATGCCGCCCACGGTTTCGCCGCACCGGAAAGGATCCGCATGACCGCAGCCGCCGAAAGCCTGTTCATCGGCCCCGATGGCGGGGCGAGGTGCCGCTGGACGGGTGGCGCGCCGGAGTTCCTGGCCTACCATGACACCGAATGGGGCTTCCCCGTCGGCGACGACCGGCGGCTGTTCGAGAAGATCTGCCTCGAGGGGTTCCAGTCCGGCCTGAGCTGGCGAACCATCCTGAACAAGCGCGGGGCGTTCCGGGCCGCGTTCGCGGGCTTCGACTTCGAAAAGGTCGCCCGTTTCGGCACCGCCGATGTTGAACGGTTGTTAGCCGACGCGGGTATCGTCCGCCACCGCGGCAAGATCGAGTCCACCATCAACAACGCCAAGCGTGCGCTCGAACTGCGCGACAGGGCCGGTTCGCTGGCGGCCTACTTCTGGAGGCACGAGCCGGATCCCGTGGTCCATGCCGCCCGCGGCACGGTCACGACGACGCCGGAGTCCGTCGCCCTGTCCAAGGATCTGAAGAAGCAGGGGTGGAGCTTCGTCGGGCCGACGACGGTCTATGCCTTCATGCAGGCCATGGGACTGGTCAACGACCACAGCCCCGGCTGCGCCGTCCGCGAGAAGGCGGAGGCGGCCCGCCGGGCGTTCCAGCGGCCGGTGTAATACCGCCCAGCGGACGTTCCGACTTTCGCCGGGCGGCGGGCGCGACCGCGCCCCGCGCCCCCTGGCGCGTAAGCCCAGCGGAGCGCCGGCGTTTGAGGAACGAGCCGAGTGCACGGAGACATGCGCTCGGCGGTATAAGGTGGTTCAAGCGGTCCGCACCCGTGCCACGGCCTTCCGCCAGCCCTCCAGAAGGGCTTTCCGCCGGACCCGGTCCATCCGCGGCTCGAACCGCTTGTCGCTGTGCCACGCCTTGGCGATGGCTTCGGTCGATGTGAAGACGCCGGCTTCGAGGCCCGCCAGGAAGGCCGCGCCGAGCGCCGTGGTCTCGGTCACGACCGGTCGCTCCACGGGCAGGTGGAGGATGTCGGCAAGGAATTGGCACATCCAATCGTTGGCGACCATGCCGCCGTCCACCCGCAACGCCGCGGGCGGGCCGCCGACGTCCGCCGCCATCGCATCCAGAAGATCGCCCGTCTGGTAGGCGACGGCTTCCAGCGCGGCCCGGACGATCTGGCTGACGGTGGTGTCGCGGGTCAGGCCCAGGATGGCGCCGCGGGCGTCGGGGTCCCAATGGGGCGCGCCGAGGCCGGTGAAGGCCGGGACCATGTAGACCCCGCCGGTGTCCTGCGCCTCGCGGGCGTGGAATTCCGAGGTGGGGGCGTCGGGGATCACCCGCAGCCCGTCGCGCAGCCATTGCACGGCCGCGCCCGCGACGAAGATCGACCCCTCCAACGCGTAGGTCGTCCGGTTGCCCAGGCGGTAGGCCACGGTCGTCAGAAGCCGGTTGTTCGACATGACCGGCCGGTTGCCGGTGTTCAGCAGCATGAAGCAGCCGGTGCCGTACGTGCTCTTGACCATGCCGGGTTCCAGGCAGGCCTGCCCGATGGTGGCCGCCTGCTGGTCGCCGGCCATGCCCATGACGGGGATCGGCGTGCCGAACAGGTCGGCCTTGGTGGTGCCGAACAGGCAGGCGTTGTCCAGGACCCGGGGCAGCACCGCTTCCGGCACCCCGAACAGCCGCAGCATGTCGGGGTCCCACTCCTGGCGGTGGATGTCGAACAGCAGCGTCCGCGCGGCATTGGTGGCGTCGGTGGCATGCACGCCGCCGGTCAGCCGCCACAGCAGGAACGAGTCCACCGTGCCGAAGGCAAGCTGGCCGCGTTCGGCCTGGGCACGGGCGCCGGGCACATGGTCCAGGATCCAGGCCAGCTTGGTGGCGGAAAAGTAGGAGTCCAGAAGCAGGCCGGTGCGCTCGCGGACCAGCGGCTCGGCCCCCTCCCCGGCCAGCCGGCGGCACTCGCCGGCGGTGCGGCGGTCCTGCCAGACGATGGCGTTGTGCACGGGGCGGCCGGTGGCACGGTCCCACAGAACCGTGGTTTCGCGCTGGTTGGTGATGCCGATCGCCGCCACCCGCGCCGCCGGGATCCTGGCCTTGCCCAGGACCTCCCGGCACACGGCCAGGGTGTCGTTCCAGATCTCTTCCGGATCGTGCTCGACCCAGCCGTCGGCCGGATAGAATTGGCGCAGCTCGCGCTGGGCGGTGGCGACGGGTGCGCCCTTGGCGTCGAACAGGATGGCCCGGCTGGACGTGGTGCCCTGGTCGATGGCCAGCACGAACGGACCCATGGCGCGCCTCCCGATGCGTGTTCCGCCTCTTACTTGTACCGGAGGTTTGGGCCCGGGCGGGTTCGGCTGTCAACCGGTCGTGCTCCGGTTCCACTTGCCATCCGGCGATCTCATTCGAGGTGGTCGAGGCGTGGATATCCGCGTCGGCCCCGATGCCGGGGTTGGTCGCACGGGCCGCGGGGCCTATAAGGGTTCGCATGAGCGTTCGTGCCCCCGATCCCCCGAATTGGGGCCCCTTGATTTGGCTGCTCACCGCGCTGACCGCTTTGGGCCAGCTCAGCATCTCCATGTACGCGCCGTCCCTGCCGGCCATCGCCGCCGGCTTGGGCACCACGGCCGGCATGGTGCAGCTGACGCTCAGCATGTTCCTGATTTCGTTCGCGGTGTCGCAGCTCGTGCTCGGGCCGCTGTCGGACCGGTACGGCCGGCGGCGCGTCCTGCTGGGCGGCCTGGCCGTGTTCGTGGCCGGGTCCTTGGCCTGCGGTCTGGCGAGCGGGATCGAGGCGCTTGTCGCCGCCCGCGCGGTGCAGGCGTTCGGTGCCTGCGCCGGGGCCTCGGTGGGCCGGGCCGTGGTCCGCGACCTGTTCGAGCGGGACGAGGCGGCGCGTGTCATGGCCGTCATGGGCATGGCGTTCGCCGCGGCGCCCGCGGCGGGCCCGATCGTCGGCGGCTATCTGCAGGCCGCGTTCGGTTGGCCGGCCGTGTTCCTGTTCCTGGCCGCCCTGGGCGGGGTGCTTTTGATGCTGTCCGCATGGCGGCTGCCGGAAACGAACCGGCAGCGCGACCCGGATGCGATGCGTCTGGCACGGATGGTCGCCACCTACCGCACCCTTGCGCGCAACCGCGTTTTCCTGGGTTACTCGCTGCCGGCCATGGCGTGGGTCGGTGGCATGCTGGCCATGCACGCGTGCATGCCGTTCCTGCTGATCCAGAGCCTGGGCGTTTCCCCGACCGTTTACGGCTGGCTGACGCTGTCCACCGTGGTCGCCTTCTTCATGGCTTCGCTGTTCGCGTCGCGCATGGGGCCGCGGCTGGGGTTGGACCGGTTGATCCACCTGTCCCTGGGCATCCAGGCGGTGGCCGTCGTGCTGGCCCTCGGGTCCGCGTTGCTGGCGCCGCTGAGCGTCGTGGGCGTGCTGGGCCCGATGATGCTTTGGGTGTTCGCCATGGGCAGCGCGTTTCCCGCCTGCATGGCGGGTGCCATGGCACCGTTTCCACGGGCCGCCGGGTCCGCATCCGCCCTGATGGGGTTCTTCCAGATGGTGGCGGGTGCCTTCGGAAGCATGTTCATCGCCAGGGTCCAGGACGGCACACTGTTGCCGCCCGCACTGATGCTGGCCGGCTTCGCCGCGATCGGCATCCTCGGTTATCGGCATCTGGCCACCGCCCGGCACCTGCCGGGGGCTGGGGATGTCCGTCCCGCACCCCGGCCCGGGGAATGAACGGGCACGGATCCGGGACGGTGCGGAGGACCGCGCGGCAATGATGCGCAAGCTGATCGCCCGCCTGGGCCGGGGCGGGAGCGGCGGGACCGTGACCGCCCGGCCGTTGGCCGTCGAGGGCCTGCCGCCGGTCACGGTGCGGGCCAGCCCGCGGGCCAAGCGCCTGTCCATGCGTCTCGACCGGGCGGGGGGCGGGCTGGTGGTGACGGTGCCGTCCTGGGTGCCGGAGGCCGAGATCCGTCGGTTCGTGGAACGGCACGCCGGCTGGGCACGCCGGCGCCTGGCCGCCCTGCCGCCCCCCTGCCCGTTCGCGGACGGCACCGTGGTTCCGGTCCTGGGCCGCGACCGTGTGATCCGGCACGACCCCGGCCACACCGGCCGTCCGGTCCTGACCGACGACGAGATCCGCGTCGGCGGCGGGGCGGAGTTCCTGGCCCGCCGGGTACGCGACTTCCTGAAGGCCGAGGCGCGGGAGCGGCTGGCCGCCCTCAGCCGCGAAAAGTCCGCCGCGGTGGACCGCCGGGTGGCGGCGGTGTCGGTGCGCGACACCACCAGCCGGTGGGGATCGTGCTCCTCCACCGGGCGGCTCAGCTATTCGTGGCGACTGATCCTCGCTCCCCCGTTCGTCCTGGACTATGTGGTGGCGCACGAGGTCGCGCATCTGGTGGAGCTGAACCACTCGCACCGGTTCTGGCGCGTGGTGGACACCCTGACCCCCCATGCCGTGGAGGCACGGGCCTGGCTGAAGGCCAACGGCGCCGGTCTGCTGCGGATCGGGTCCTGATCGGCTCGCCCGGTCGGATCGGTTGCGCCGGCCCGCCTGTTCTTCCCCTGCCGGATCGGATGGGCGGCACGCGGCTTGACCCCGGGCGCGGGTGCCCCAACTCCCTTTCCCGCGGGACGGGGTGGCTCCGGCCTGCCGCAGCTTCGAGGACCGATGGACGGATCACCCTACGATGCCCACCCCTCCGCCGTGGACGGCATGCGCCCGCCGCGCCTGGATGTGGATCGGCTACCCCCGTCCATCGTCCGGGAGCTGCGGGCGAGCCATGTGGGCGAAACCGTTGCCATCGGCATCTACGACGGGGTCGTGGCCGCGACCGATGATCCCGGCATGCGCGCCTTCGCCCGTGGGCACCGGGATGTCGAGGCGCACCACCTCGCCCTGTTCGAAGCCCTGTTGCCCCCGGTTCGCCGCAGCCGCCTGATGGGGTTCTGGCGCCTGTCCGGCCGGTTCATGGGCTGGCTTCCCGCGCGGGTCGGCCCGGCGGCGTTCTACGCCGTTGTTTCCGATGTGGAACGGTGGGTGGACGGGCACTACGCCCGCCAGATCGATCTGGTGCGGCGTGTGGCGCCGCATCCCGAGTTGTTGGATCTGCTGGACGCCTGCCGCGCGGACGAGCTGCAGCACAGCCGGGATGCCGAGGCCTTGCTGCCCCATCGTCCCCTGGTGGCCCGCGTTCTGGCGTGGATCGCGGTTGCGGGCTCGAAGACGGGTGTCGCCGTGGCCCGCCGCATCTGAAGGCGCTTTGACGGCGGGCGGCGCTTGCGTGTACAGCGTCGCCATGACCACCGACCCCGCCGCCGCCAATCCCTTCGTCGTCGAGACCCTGTTCCCGACGCGCCTCTACCGAGCCCAACCTGCCGAGGCCCTCGCCCTCAACGACGAGCTGGCCGCCTGCTGCCGGGCCGCCGCCCTGGACGATGCCGCCGGGCAGGCCTGGTCCGAGCGGCACGGTTATCCCGGCTACACGTCCTACGCCTCGCTCGACGATCTGCGCTGGCGCTATCCCGCGATGAAGGCGTTGGCGCGGCTGCTCGACCGCCACGCCAAGGCGTTCGCGAAGATCCTGGAATGGGATCTCGGCGGGCGGAAGCTGGAGCTGGACTCGCTGTGGATCAACGTGCTGGAGCCCGGCGGCTTCCACAGCGGCCACATCCATCCCAACAGCGTGCTGAGCGGCACCTATTACGTCGAGGTGCCGGCGGATGCGGGCGCCATCCGGTTCGAGGACCCGCGCCTGGGCCTGATGATGGGCGCCCCGCCGCGCAAGGCGAAGGCCTCGCGCGAGGCGCAGGCGTTCGTCCCGGTCGCACCCGAACCCGGGACCCTGCTGTTGTGGGAAAGCTGGCTGCGCCACGAGGTGCCGCTGAACCGCGCCGACAGCGAGCGGATCTCCATCAGCTTCAACTACGCCTGGCGCTAAGCCGCCGGGGACATTCGAAACCGTCGTCGCCACGGGAGGAACAAGAGATGCGCCGTACGTCCGCCCCGCCGGGGACCGTGCACCGCCTGGTCTTCGAAAGCCGCCGTTTGGCCGGCAACCCGCTGGGCGACCCGACCCGCCGCGCGGTGGACGTCTGGGTGCCGGCCGGACGGGATCCCAAGGGCCTGCCGTTGCTGGTGGATCTGGCCGGCTACACCGGCAGCGGCCTGTCCCACACGAACTGGAAGAACTTCGGCGAGAACGTGCCGGAGCGGTTGGATCGGCTGACGCACGAGGGCCGGCTGCCGCCGTGCGTGGTCGCGTTCCCGGATTGTTTCACCCGCCTGGGCGGCAACCAGTACATCAACTCCGCGGCCATGGGCCCGTGGATGGATGTCGTCTGCGACGAGATCGTGCCCTGGCTGGAGGGTCGGCTGGGTTGCGGCGGCACCGGCCGGCGCGGCGTGTTCGGCAAGAGTTCGGGCGGATACGGGGCCATCGTGCATGCCATGCTGCGGCCCGACGTGTGGGCTGCGGCGGCCTGCCATTCCGGGGACATGGGGTTCGAGTGGGTGTACCTGCCCGACATGCCGAACACCCTGCGCGCCCTGTCCCGGCACGACATGTCGGTCGAAAGGTTCATGGCCCACCTGGAGGCGAGCGCCGCCAGGAAGGTGGATGGCAAGGACACGCACACCCTGATGATCCTGGCCATGGCCGCCACCTACGACCCGGACTCCTCGCAGCCCTTCGGCGTGCGCCTGCCGGTGACGCTGGACACGTGCGAGGTGATCCCCGACCGCTGGGCCAACTGGATGGCGTGGGACCCGCTGGTCCTGGCGCCGCAGAAACTCGACGCGCTGAAGTCGATGAAGGCCCTGTTCATCGATTGCGGCGACCGCGACCAGTACAATCTGGTCTATGGGGCCCGGCGCCTGCACGCCATCCTGGGGCGCGGCGGCGTCGCGCACCGGTACGAGGAATTCCCCGACGACCACTCGTCCATCGACTACCGCCTGGACGAAAGCCTGCCGTTCCTGGCCGCGGCCCTCGCGGCCTGAGCGATCCCGCCGGACCGGGTGCGGCGGCCTGCCGCCGCGCACCCGGCCCTCCCGTTGGGCTCCGGCGGGCTCAGGCCAACCCGATGACGCTCATCCGGGCGAGGTCGTTGAGAAGCCTGTCGCACCCGGCCTCGCCCATGGCCGGGAATGCCTTCTTGAAGTCGGCCTCGGCGAATTCCGGCCGGGCGAGGATCCATTTGATGGGTTCGGCCGTGCCGGGCGGGATGGGGGCGCCGGCGGTGCCATTGGTCAGCACCTTCTGGCCCTTCATGTCCACCAGCCGGATGTTGTCCGCGCGCTTCCTCCAGATCCGCACCAGCCCGTCGTCGGGCAGCGTGAGGCCGCCGCGCCGTTGCCGCCGCCCGGCCATGGCCGCCAGCACTTGGTCCAGGGCAGCCGGTTCGCGCACGACCTTGGCCAAGCGGTCGCCGAGTTGGGTCAGATGGGCGGCCACGGCCTCGCGGTCGCCGGCGGGCGGAAGGGCACGCCGGAACAGCGGGTCCTGAACCGCGCCCTCGAACAGCAACGACATCACGTCCAGCCCGATGAAGGGCGTGACGCTGAACGTCACGTGGAACGTCGCCGCCGAGGAGGCCAGGGCGTCGTGGTACCAGCCGCGGGGGAAGTACAGCACGTCCCCCGGCTTGAGCGTCACTTCCATGCTGACCCGGCCCTTGTGCCGGTCGTGGAAGTCCTTGCCCAACCCCTTGAACGCCGGGTGCTCGATCGGATCCTCGATGTGGCGCTGGTACAGGCGCCAGGTCTTCTCGCCGGCGATGTGCAGGGCGAACACGTCGTGGGTGTCGAAATGGGTGTCGAAGGCCGGATGGGCCTTCCACGAGCAGTACAGGTTCGCCTCGACCTTGCCGCCGGTCGCCACCTCCAGCGTGTCGGACACCGCCCGCAGGCCGGGGGTCAGCGTGTCGATGTCGTTCAGGACCATGGACGCGCCCCGGCGCAGCCACAGCTTCACCCGCTCGGGATCGGCCATGTACGCCTGCGCGCCGTTGCGCCCGACGTCGAGGCGGCAATATTCCTGGGGCGGCACGGTCTTGTGGTCGAGCACCAGCACCAGCTCGGACGAGCTCCAGATCCGCGTCTGGTTGACGAGGTCCGACAGGACGTCCCATCCCATGACGCCGGCCAGCTTGTCCGGCGAGGCCGCCTTGATGTGCAGCGGCTTCTTGCCGTGGTACTCGGCGAAGAATTCCTCGGGCGTGATCGGGGCGATGAGTTCGGCGAAGTCGGTGATCGGCTTGGTCATGGCGGGTCCGGGCGTGGCGGTGCGGGCGGATACTACGTCGTGCGGGGAAACCCGATCCAGAAGGATACGCGTCGGAACGGCGGCCCGTGCCGCATTCAGCGGCGCCGTGCCCGCCACTCCGCGGGGTCGAGCCGATAGGCGGCGAGGAGCTTGTCGTAATGGCGTTCCAGTCCGACGCTCGTCATTCCAAGGCGCTGCATCACGCGGGTGGAGGCGGTGTTCGCGGGGTCGGCCACGGCGAAGACGACCGGTGCCCCGACGGTGTCGAAGGCGAAGTCGACGATCGCCGTCGCGGCCTCGGTTGCAAATCCCCGGCCCCAGTCGGCGGGACGTAGCCGCCAGCCGATCTCGTGGGGCTTGGACGCATCCCTGTCCAGATGCTGAAGGCAACCCGCCCCGACGACCTCGTCCGTCGTGCGGTCGAGGAAGGTCCACCAGGAATAGCCCCACTCCGCCCAGCGCGCCTGCACGCGCGCAATGACGGCGCGGGTTTCCTCCAGCGTCTCCGTCCCTCCGATGTAGCGCATGACGACCGGATCGCTGTTGAGCACGTTCAGGCCGTCCAGGTGTCGCTCGTGGAACGGTTCGAGACGAAGGCGGGGCGTGTGAAGGACAACCATGCGCGATGCCTTGTCGATCGGGTCCGGCGGCGCAATCACGAGGCCGGGGATGGCGGGTCGCGGACCGTCAGCGTCGCCAGATGCGCGCGGGCCTTGTCCGGCAGCGGTGTGGATTTGCGGGTGTCCTCGTCCATCAGCACGACCACCGTCTCGGCCGTCGCGACGCAGCGGCCGTCCTGGTAAAGCGCCTGGGCGATGGTGACCGAGCTGCGGCCCACCGCCTTCACGCCGGTTCCGATCTCCACGTCGCCGGGCCAGTTGATTTCGGCCCGGTAATCCAGAGCCAAGCGCGCCAGGACGAACTCGCACCCGGACGGCGCCAGCCGGTCCGGCCGGTAGAGCACGTGCACACGGCCGGTTTCGCAGAAGGTGGCGAACACGGCGTTGTTCACATGACCCTGCCGGTCGGTATCGGCATAGCGCACGCTATCCCGCGCCCAGGCGGGATAGCGGGACCGGTCGGTGGGGTCTGGATCTGCCGGTTCGGGCATGCGCCGTCCTAGCCCTTGTTGGAAAGGCTCGAGGCGGTTTGGTCGAACAGGATCCTTCGGGCCTCGTCGTCGGGGATGGGAGGCTGGGTGTTGATGGTGTCGGCCAGGGCATAGGCCCGTTCCGTAGCCGGCCGCACCTTGATCGCATGGAACCAGCGCTTCAGGTGCGGGAAGTCATCCAGGTTCTGCCCCTGGCGCTCGTGCGGAACGATCCACGGGTAGCAGGCCATGTCGGCAATGGAATAGTCGCCGGCCACGAACTCCCGATCCGCCAAACGCGTGTTCAGCACGCCGTACAACCGGTTCGTCTCGTTCCGGTAGCGGTTGATCGCGTACTCGATCTTTTCCGGCGCGTAGACGGCGAAATGGTGGTTCTGACCGGCCATCGGGCCCAGACCGGCCATCTGCCAGAACAGCCACTGCATGACCTCGGTCCGGCCGCGCAGGTCCGCGGGCAGGAACCGGCCGGTCTTTTCCGCGAGGTATTGCAGGATGGCGCCGGACTCGAAGATCGAGACCGGCTCGCCACCGCCGGCAGGCGCGCGGTCGACGATCGCCGGAATGCGGTTGTTGGGGGCGTGCTTCAGGAATTCGGGTTTGAACTGTTCGCCCTTGCCGATATTGACGGGCAGAACCCGGTACGGGAGGCCGACCTCCTCCAGGAACATCGTGATCTTGTGGCCATTCGGGGTCGTCCAGTAGTAGAGGTCGATCATAGCCGGGTCCGGGCCCTATTGATTTTGAATGTTGAGGGGCATAGTCCCGGCGGGGGCCAGGACTGTCAACCAGCTGGGGCACCGGTCCTCCGCCCATCGGCCCGTGACCGTCAGGACCCGTCCAAAAGCTTTCCCAGCGCCTCGGCCGATGCGACCGGCGGCGAGCAGGTCGTCCCGCGGCAGACGTACGTCGCCGGGCGCCCTTCGATCGGCCCTTTCCCGAACGCCGGATGGCCGGGCGGAAGTGCGGCACCCGGCGGAACCATGGTCAGGATGCGGTTCGGCAGGGAGCGGTCGAGCACGACCCGGCGCATGGCCTTGACCGCGGCCTCGTCCGGTTTGCCGACGATCACCACCTGAACCGCGTGCATCAGAAGTTCGGCATTGTTCAGCAATGTGCCGAGCGGGAAGAAATTGCGTCCGATCTCGCCCGCGAAGGCGTTCAGGAGCATGTCGGCGCGTTCGCGGAACACATCCTCGCCGGTCATGTGGAACAGTCGGGCCAGCACGCCCAGCATGGTTCCATTGCCGGACGGGGTGGCGTTGTCGTGGGCGTGCTTGGTCCGCACGATCAGCCGCTCGGCGTCGTCGGGGGTGAAGAAGTATCCGCCGCGTTCGGCGTCCCAATAGTGCCGGTCGGCAACGTCCACCCAGGCCCTGGCCTGGTCCCGATAGGCCGGATCCGATGTCGCCTCGAACAGGGCCAGGGCGGCGCGGCACATGTTCGCGTAGTCGTCGATGGAGGCCGGGTGCTTCAGCCGCCCTTGCCGCCAACTGTGGCGCAGGCGTCCATCCGGCGCGGTCATCTGCCGGGTGACGAAGGCGAAGGCGCCGGCGGCGGCGTCGATCCAGGCGGGCTCGTCGAACACCTGGCCCGCATTGGCCAGCGCTGCGATGGCGAGCCCGTTCCAATCGGCCAGGACCTTGTCGTCCCAGCCCGGACGGACGCGCTTGTCCCGTTCGGCCAGAAGGACGGCCCGGCAGCGGGCGAGGACGGCCTCGGTCGCGGGGTCCTTCAGCGCGGTGTCGTGCCGGCGGTTCAGGATGTTGGTCTCCTCCCAGTTCCCATGGGCGGAGACGTCGTAGGCTTCCGCGAACAACGGCGCGTCGGCGCCGAGCAGCCGGTCGATCTCGGTCCTGGACCAGACATAGAACCGGCCCTCGACCCCTTCGCTGTCGGCATCCAGCGTGCTGGCGAAGGCGTGCACACCATCCCGCGGCTCGCCCGACATTTCCCGCATCAGCCAGCCCACCGTTTCACGGACCCGCCGCTCGAACAGGGGCTCGTGCGTGCCCTGCCAAGCCAGGGTCAGGTTGTCGATGAGCTGGGCGTTGTCGTAGAGCATCTTTTCGAAATGCGGGACCAGCCACTCCTCGTCGGTGGAGTAGCGGGCGAAGCCACCGCCCAGATGGTCGTAGATGCCGCCCTGGCACATCCGGACCAGCGTTCGGACCACTGCGCCCTTGAGCGGCGGTGCCCCGGTCCGCAGCCACCCGCGCCACAACAGCTCCAGGATGGCGGGTTGGGGGAACTTCGGTGCCTGGCCGATGCCGCCCCAGACCGGATCGACCTCGCGCGCCAAGCGGTCGGCGATTTGGTCCAGCAGGTCGGTGCCGATGCCCTCGCCCGGCCTGTTCTCGGACAACTGGCCCAGGGCCTCCTTGAGGGCGGTGACGTTGCGCACGACCTTGTCCGGCTCGCGCCGGTAGGTGTCCGCCACCCCGCGCAGCACGTCCGGGAAGCCCGGCCGTCCCCAGCGGCTTTCCGGCGGGAAGTACGTCCCGCCCCAGAACGGCTCGCCCTCGGGCGTCAGGAACATGGTCAGCGGCCAGCCGCCATGCTGGCCCAGGAGCGCCAGGGCCGACTGGTAGATCTGGTCCAGGTCCGGCCGTTCCTCGCGGTCGACCTTGATGTTCACGAACAATGCGTTCATCAGGTCGGCGATCGCCGGGTTTTCGAAGCTCTCATGGGCCATGACATGGCACCAGTGGCAGGCCGCGTAGCCGATGGACAGCAGCACCGGTTTGCCTTCGGTGCGGGCACGGGCGAACGCCTCCCCGCCCCAGGGCATCCAGTCCACCGGGTTGTCCCGGTGCTGGAGGAGGTAGGGGCTGGTTTCCTGCGCAAGCCGGTTGGGCATGGGACACCTGGTGGGGAGCCATCGGACGGGTGCCGGGAAAACAGCCGGGGCACGCCAATGGCTCGCCAACCGCCCCGGCCCACTCCCATATAATCCGCATGCGCCGGTTCGGCCGGCGAACGGGGTCGAGGCAGACCCGACATTGCCGAAGGGGGATGTGCCCATGAAGATCAGCATCGATGTGGATTGCACGCCCGAGGAGGCACGCGCCTTCCTGGGCCTGCCGGATGTGCGGCCGATGCAGGAGGCGCTGATGAAGCAGCTTCAGGACCGCATGAGCGCCAACCTGAACGCGATGGACCCCGAAACCCTGTTCAAGACGTGGTTGCCCGCCACCCTGCAGGGGTTCGAGCAGGTGCAGAAGATGTTCTGGAACCAGATGGCCGCCGCCGCGAAGGACCAGCGTAAGTGACCACCGATCCGAAGCCCTATTACACCACGCATGTCTTCTGCTGCACGAACCGGCGGCCGGACGGGCACCGCCGGGGATCCTGCGCGGCGCGCGGATCGGAGCCGTTGCGCAACTACATGAAGGCGCGCGCGAAGGAGCTGGGCATCCCCGGCGTGCGCATCAACACCGCCGGTTGCCTGGACCGGTGCGAGCTGGGCCCGGTGATGGTCATCTATCCCGAGGGCATCTGGTACACCTACCGGAGCCAAGCCGACATCGACGAAATCCTGGACACCCATCTGCGCAATGGCGGCCGGGTCGAGCGCCTGATGCTGGACGCCGCGCAGACCGAACTGCGGCCCGAACAAAGGACGGCCGCCGAGTGAGCGTGGAGGTTCGGGACACCGGCGCCCTGACCGCCGGCGCTGGAAACACCACCATTTTCGCGTTGGCTTCGGGGGCCGGTGCGGCCGGCGTGGCGGTGGTCCGGCTCTCCGGTCCGGCAGCGGGCGATGCCCTGGTCGCATTGACCGGTCGCCCCCTGCCCCGCCCGCGCACGGCGGCCCTGCGCCGCCTGTCCGACCCGGGCACGGGCGAGGTGTTGGACGACGCCCTGGTCCTGTGGTTTCCCGCCCCGGGCAGCTACACCGGGGAGCCGGTGGTCGAGCTGCACGTCCATGGCGGTCGCGCCGTGATCGCCGGTGTCGTCCGGGCATTGGGTGCCCGGCCCGGCCTGCGGCCGGCCGAACCCGGCGAGTTCACCCGGCGCGCGTTCGAGAGCGGCAAGCTGGACCTGACGGCGGCGGAGGCCGTGGCCGACCTGGTGGACGCCGAGACATCCGCCCAGCGGCGGCAGGCCCTGCGACAGATGGATGGGGCGCTGGGGCGGCTCTACGACGGGTGGCGTCTGCGCCTGACGCGCACGCTTGCGCATCTGGAAGCGGACATCGATTTCCCGGACGAGGATCTGCCGGGCGGCGTGGCCGATGCGGTTCGTCCCGAGGTGGATGCGCTGGCGGCGGAGATTGCCGCGCATCTCGACGACCGGCACCGGGGTGAACGGCTGCGCGAAGGGGTGTCGGTCGCCATCGTCGGCGCGCCCAACGCGGGGAAGTCCTCGCTGCTGAACGCGCTGGCCGGACGGGACGCCGCGATCGTGTCGGCCCGCGCGGGCACCACCCGCGATGTCGTCGAGGTGCACCTGGACGTGGGTGGCTACCCCGTGGTCCTGGCCGACACCGCGGGCCTGCGCGAGACCGAGGACGAGATCGAGGCCGAGGGCGTGCGGCGGGCCCGGGCTCGCGCCGCCGCGGCCGATCTGAAGCTGGCCGTCTTCGACGCGACCCGGCCACTGGATGCGGCGACGCGGGCCCTGGTGGATGGGGACACGGTGCCGGTGCTGAACAAGGCCGACCTTGCGACGGGGCTGCCCACGGAGGTCGGGGGGCGCACCGCCATCGCCGTCTCGGCACTGCGGGGCGACGGGTTGGACCGCTTGCTGGACCGGTTCGCGGCCGAGGTGGGGGCCCGGTATGGTGCTGCGGAGGCCCCTGCCCTCACCCGCGCCCGGCATCGCTCGGCGTTGGAGGAGGCACTGGCCGCACTGCGCCGGTCGGGCGGTGCCCCGTTGCCGGAGTTGGCGGCCGAGGATGTGCGGCTGGCAGTGCGTGCGCTGGGCCGTATCACCGGCCGGGTGGATGTGGAGGATCTGCTGGACGTCATCTTCCGCGATTTCTGCATCGGGAAATAGGCGCGGGAAGCGGGCGGCCCACCCCGAACGGGTCAGTGTTTCACGTGAAACACTGACCCCTCGCACATATGCCGGGTGCCCACCGGACGCTGGCGGCCGGTTGGGCCTACACTTTCCCTGGACGGCCGCGACCGCCGTTCAAGGGGAGGATGTCATGCGCAGGTTCATCGTCGAACGCGACATGCCGGGCATTGGGCAGGTGGATTCGACCACCATGGGGACGATCGCCCGGACGTCCTGCGACGCCCAGCGCGAGGTGGGAGCCGACGTCCAGTGGGTCGAGTCCTACATCGCCGACAACAAGACCTATTGCGTCTACATGGCCGAGAACGCCGAGGTCGTGCGCCGCCACGGGGAAATCGCGGGCTTCCCGATCACCGCGATCCGGGAAGTGCGAGGGATGCTCGACCCCACCATGGCGGCTTGAGCGCGCACCCGCCGCCCGCCACTTGCCGTGGGATCAGCGGACCGGCATATACGGTCCATGCGGACCTTCGATGTCATTGTGGTGGGCGGCGGCCACGCCGGCTGCGAAGCGGCGGCGGCGGCCGCGCGGATGGGCGCCAGCACGGCGCTGGTGACCCATAAGGCCGAGACCATCGGCGAGATGTCCTGCAACCCGGCCATTGGCGGCCTGGGCAAGGGCCATCTCGTCCGCGAGATCGACGCCCTGGACGGGTTGATGGGCCGCGTGATCGATCAGGCCGGAATCCAGTTCCGGATCCTGAACGCATCGAAGGGACCTGCCGTCCGCGGGCCGCGGGCCCAGGCGGACCGCAAGCTTTACCGGCAGGCCATGCAGGCGGCGCTGGCCGCGCAGCCGGGCCTGGAGATCGTGGCCGCGGCGGTCGAGGACCTGATCGTCGAGGCGGGCCGCTGCGTCGGTGTCGTCACCGGCACGGGCGAGACGATCCGGGCCGGGGCCGTCGTTCTGACCACCGGCACCTTCCTGCGCGGCCTGATCCACATCGGCGCGGAGAAGATCCCCGCCGGGCGCGTCGGCGAGGCGCCGGCGATGGGGCTGTCGGCCACGCTGGCGGCCGCGGGATTCCCGCTGGGACGCTTGAAGACCGGCACGCCGCCGCGGCTCGACGGGCGGACCATCGACTGGGCGTCGTTGGACGTGCAGCCGGGGGACGACCCGCCCCCGCCCTTCTCCTACCTGACCGACCGGATCACCACGCCGCAGATCGCCTGCCACATCACCGAGACCACGGCGGCGACGCACGCGATCATCCACGCGAACCTGCACCGCGCGCCCATGTACTCCGGCCAGATCGAGAGCACGGGGCCGCGCTACTGCCCGTCCATCGAGGACAAGGTGGTGCGCTTTGCGGACAAGCCGCGGCATCAGCTTTTCCTGGAGCCGGAGGGGCTGGACGACCATCTCGTCTATCCCAACGGCATTTCCACCTCGTTGCCGCGGGACGTGCAGCTGGAGCTGCTGAAGACGATTCCCGGCCTGGAACGGGCGGTCATGGTCCGGCCCGGCTATGCGATCGAATACGACTATGTCGATCCCCGCGAGTTGCGGGCGACGCTGGAGACCAAGCGGATGCCCGGCCTGTTCCTGGCCGGACAGATCAACGGCACCACCGGGTACGAGGAGGCCGCCGCCCAGGGGCTGATGGCCGGCATCAACGCCGCGCTTGCGGCCGGCAGCGGACACGGACCGGGCGACCGCCCGGCCTTCGTTCTGGATCGGGCCGACGCCTATATCGGCGTTCTGATCGACGACCTGATCACCCGGGGGGCGAACGAGCCCTACCGCATGTTCACCAGCCGGGCCGAGTACCGTTTGAGCCTGCGCGCCGACAATGCCGACCAGCGCCTGACCGCCAAGGGGGCGGCGGTCGGGGCCGTGGGACCGGTCCGGGCCGCCGCGTTTGCGGCCAAGATGGAGCGCATCGATGCCGCCCGCGCACGGCTGCACGGCCTGTCCGCCACGCCGAACGAGCTGGAGCGCCGGGGCCTGGCCGTCAACCGCGACGGGGTGCGCCGCACCGCGTTCGACCTGCTGCGCTATCCCGGGATGACGTTGGCCCGGGTCGCGGAGCTGTGGCCCGAGTTGCAGGGGCTGCCGGCGGATGTGGGCGAACAGTTGGAGATCGACGCGCTGTACGCCGGGTACATCGAGCGCCAGGAGGCGGACATCCGGGCCTTCCGCAAGGACGAGGCGCTGGAGCTTCCTCCCGACCTGGACTACGCCGCGGTGGGCAGCCTGTCCAACGAGGTGCGGCAGAAGCTGAGCGCGGCCCGACCGTTGACGCTCGGCGCCGCCGCCCGGATCCCGGGGGTCACCCCGGCGGCGTTGACCGCCCTGCTCCGCCATGTGAAGCGGCGGCCGGACTCCCTCAGCGCATAAGGGCCGGGATAAACCATGACGGTGCGATCCGGCGGGGCGTTCGGGCCCGACCGCTTTGCGGACGAAACCGGTGTTTCACGTGAAACACGGGACCGCTTGGCAATCTATGCGGCACTGCTGGCCAAGTGGAACCCGCGCATCAATCTGGTCGCGGCCTCGACGTTGGACGATGTCTGGCGGCGGCACCTGCTCGATTCGGCGCAATTGCATCCCCTTCTTCCGCCGAGGGCCGAAGTGCTGGTCGATTTCGGGAGCGGCGCCGGCTTTCCCGGTCTGGTGCTGGCGATCCTGGGCGGTCCGCATGTGCACCTGATCGACAGCGACAAGCGGAAATGCGCCTTCCTGCGCGAAGTCGCGCGGGAGACCGGGGCGCGTGTGACGGTCCACGCCGCCCGGATCGAGGACGTGCCCCCCTTTCCTGCCGATGTGGCCACGGCCCGCGCCTTGGCGTCCTTGGACATGCTGGTCGGCTGGGCCGCGCCGTTCGTCGGGCGGGACGGCCAATGCCTGTTCCTGAAGGGGGCGCGGCTGGATGCGGAATTGACCGAGGCCGCGCGGAATTGGACAATGCGCGTGGACCGGATCGCCAGCCGCACCGATCCCTCCGGTACCATCGTGCGACTCCAGGACATCGCCAGTGTCGAGCGCGACCCCGCTTAAGCCGTCCGGCGCTCCGCAGCCGGCGCGCCCCCGCATCATTGCCATCGCCAACCAGAAGGGGGGCGTGGGCAAGACCACGACCGCCATCAACCTGGCGACGGCCTTGGCCGCCGCGCGCAAGCGCACGCTGCTGATCGACCTCGACCCGCAGGGCAACGCCTCGACGGGCCTCGGCATCGAGCGGCAGAAGCGCAAGGTTGGCATCTACGACGTGCTGTTCGGCAGCACCAAGGCCGACACGGTGGCGGTGGCGACATCCGTGCCCAACCTGTCCATCATCACCGCGTCGGTGGACCTGTCCGGGGCCGAGTTGGAACTGGTCGGCGCCGACCGGCGGGAATACCGTCTGCAGGATGCCTTGGCCACCGGCCTGACCGCCGACTATGTGTTGATTGACTGCCCGCCCGCGCTCGGCCTTCTGACCCTGAATGCCTTGGTGGCCGCCGATTCCGTCCTGGTGCCCCTGCAGTGCGAATTCTACGCGCTGGAAGGCCTGTCGCACCTGATCCGCACCATCGAACGGACGAAGCGCACCTTCAACCCGCAGCTCGAGATCGCGGGCGTGGTCCTGACCATGTACGACAAGCGCAACAACCTGTCGGACATGGTGGCGGCCGACGTCCGCGGCTTCTTCGGGGACAAGGTGTACGAAACCGTCATTCCGCGGAACGTGCGGGTGTCCGAAGCGCCGTCGCACGGCAAGCCCGTGCTGATCTACGACGCCAAATCGTCCGGCGCGCAGGCTTACATCCAGTTGGCGGTGGAAATGCTCAAACGCGAGAAGCAGCGGAAGGCCGGCGCATGAGTGCGGAGGATCGCAAGCGGGGGCTTGGACGGGGTCTGTCGGCCCTGTTCGGCGATGACGGGGCCGAGACGGACGGCGAGGCCCCGCGCACCTTGCCGATCGAATTCCTGCAGCCCGGAAAATACCAGCCCCGGCGCCGGTTCGACGAGGCCGCCGTGGCAAGCCTGGCCGAGTCCGTGCGCGAACGGGGCGTGTTGCAGCCCCTGCTGGTTCGCAAGCTGGGGCCGGACCGGTACGAGATCATCGCCGGCGAGCGCCGCTGGCGCGCCTCCCAGATGGCCGGCCTGCACGAGGTGCCGGTCCTCGTCCGCGAACTGGACGACCGTCAGGCGCTGGAAGTCGCGCTGGTGGAGAACGTCCAGCGCGAGGATCTGACGCCGATCGAAGAGGCCGAGGGCTACAAGCGCCTGATGGACGAGTTCGACCACACCCAGGAGGAGTTGGCGCGAACCGTCGGCAAGAGCCGCAGCCACATCGCCAACATGCTGCGCCTGCTGGCGCTGCCCGATCCCGTGAAGGCCCTGATCGCCGATGGCGAAATCACCGCCGGCCATGCCCGGGCGCTGCTGACCCTGCCCGACCCGGTCGCGGCGGCCAAGGAGGTGGTCCGCAGGGGCCTCAATGTCCGCCAGACCGAACTGCTCGCGCGTCAAGGAACGATGGCCGAGGAAACGGGCGGGGCGGGGCGCCGGAACGGCGGTGCCGCAAAGGATGCCGACACCGAGGCGTTGGAGCGCGAGCTGGCCCTGGCACTCGGGTTGAAGGTGGCCATATCCCATGCCGCGAAGGGCGGCACGTTGACCATCCATTACAAGGACCTGGATCAGCTGGATGGCGTCATCGCGCGATTGCGCGGTTAGCATTGCAGTTGCGCCTTGCGGAGGCAGTCTGGGAAGACCATGGCGGCATAGCCGGTCCCCGAGCCCGCGTTTGGTGGTACCTGTCCGGAATGGGTGTGGTGAAGATCCACGCCACCATGAGGCGCGTCACATTCTGGCAAATCGCTAGAGAGGGATTGGCCTTTGTCCGAGGTCAATAAGATCAACATGGTGCGCGCACCATTTACATGAGCAATACATCCACCCTTTTTACTTATGCCGCCAGTATGATTGCGACTGAAGCGGAATAAAGTTTACTGTACTAAAAGGCATTGTGCGCGTATCGAATGCCGCGCTCAATGAGTAATAAAAATGCATAAGTCTATCTGCACTATCAGAAATCGCCTTGAACCAAGAATTCTAGGCGGGATTTATTCAGCATGAAAGGTAAAAAACATGTCGAGCGATCAATTTATCCCTTCGCAGCCAGTTGGATATACGGACCAGTCCGATAGCCCGATTGTCACCAAACCTCCCACGTCCGGACAGGAGTCCAATTGTGTTTACAATGGCCGCACCTACAGCCATGGCTCGTCCGTTTGCCAAAATGGGCAGCAGATGACATGTCTGCGTGGGTCTTGGTGGCCCAATGGGAAGGCCTGCTGATTGATGAAGCGAAATCCTCTCAGGCGTTTCTTGGGCATGGGCAAAAGTGAAGCTTCTAAAATTGTGAAGACTTAGCGGATCCAATTGCCAGTTCGTTGAAAGTTAGGTAGCCGGCGCCAAAGCCGGGCCATGCGCCGGCAGGGGAAAGGGGGGCAACCAGAGGTTAGATTGGTTGCCCTCACCTCATCCGGTCGCGGCAGCCGCCGCGACCGAACGCGGTGAGGAAGCGGCACGAATCGTCCACCCGGACGACCACGGTGCCGGCGCACGAATTCACCCGTGCCCAGCCGTCGTATCCGGTGACGATGTCGTCCGCCTTGTCCTCGTGGGTCATTCCGCGGACCACGGCGATGTTGATGTTCGGGACGTCGCCCGGGACGAAGCCGAGACGGGCCAACTGCGCCTCCATCGCGGGACGGCACAGATCCGGCCGTGTCCAGTAGGAGGCGGCGGAGGGCGTGGCGGCCAAGGCGGTGGCGGTTGCGCACGCCAGCAGGACGGATCGCCAATACCGCATGACCGAACTCCGGAAGATGTTCCTGTGAAGGATGGATCTGGGGTTTCGCCGGCCGGCATCAATCCCGTCATCCATCGATCCCGTCAACGGCGGCCGCCCGTGCCCCTGGCCATTTGCGCCACCTGGAAGAACGCGCGGGCGCAGATCGTCTCGTCGGGCCAGTTGGTGCGCTTGCAGTCGGCCTCGGCCTCCAGCAGGCGCTCGCACGCCCGGGCCAGCAGCTCGGGCGTCCAGCGGCGCAGTTGCTTGTCCACCATCGGCCGCAGCTTGAAGAAGATATTGCCCCACAGGGACTTGCCGATCGCCTCCAGCCCCTCCCCTGCCCGCTGGCGGGCCGACGCCAGCTGCAGGCGTTGCAGGTGCCGCTGCGCCGCGCGAAGCAGCGCCACCGGGCTTTCCCCACGGCCCAGAAGTTTGCCGAGCGCCCGGTCCGTGGCGGCGTAATCGCCCTCGGCCGCCGCCCAGATCGGATCGTCCAGGTCCAGATCGGCGCTGTCGCCCACCGACGCACGCACATCGTCGGTTTCCACACGGGTGCGGTCGCCCATGTAAAGCGCCAGCTTGTCCACCTCGGTCCGCGCCATCATCCGGTCGCCGACCAGATTCGCGGCCAGCAGGTCCAGCGCCTCGTCCGCAATGGACAGGCCGAGGCCACGCAACTGCTCGGCCAGCACCTTCCGGAGGTCGCCCTCCTCCTGCACGTAGCAGGCGATGGCGACGGCGGTTTCCGCGGCCTCGAACGCCGCGCGCAGTTTCGACCTTCCGTCCAGTTCGCCGGCCTCGACCACCACCAGGCTGTCGCCCGGCGGCGGGGTCTGCAGGAACCCGGCGAGGACCGGGGCGGTGGCCTCGCCCGCCCCCCGCACCCGGATCAGGCGCCGACCGCCCGTCAGCGCCATGGCGGCGGCCTCGTCGGCCAACCGCGCGGGATCCTTCTCGATCACGTCGGCGCCCAGGTCCGCGACCCGGAACGGATCGGACAGGTCCTCCAGCACGGTCCGGCACACCGCCACGGCGCGTTCGCGGACAAGCCCGGCATCGGGTCCGAACAGCAGGACCGCCCGGATCCCCGGATCCGGCCGCTTGAGGAACGCCTCGACGCGCTGGGGGGGAAGCTTCAAGGCGCCGGCTCAGGTCTCGCGGACGAAATAGAGGGCCACGCGCGTGGTGATGTCGTCGGCAAGCGCCACCAGCAGGTCGCGGGTCACGGTTTCACGCGCGACCAGGATGCCGTACTGGGCTTCCTGGAAGGGGAAGGTCGCCGACGTGCTGAGCGTGCCCGAGGTGACCACGCCCCCGGTGCCCGCGTCCTGCAACTGGTACCGGGCGACGGCGGTCACCAGACGCCGGAGCGAGGTGTCATCGGCCCGGATGACCGTGCGGGTCTCGCTGATGGAGAGGGACACGTTCAAGCGGTACGCGGAGTCGCCCGGCCCGTTCCCGGCATAGAACCGGTCGATCAGCTCGTTGCGCAGGATCTGGCCGCTGCGCTCGGGAATGTTTTCGATCCGGACGCGGGTCAGCTGCTCCTTGGCCGAGGCGGTGACGCCGCGCTCGCCGTAGAGCGGCCGCAGCCCGCAGGCGGATGCGGCCGCCGCCACCGTGGACAAGGCGGCGGCCGACAACAGCCGGCGTCTAGACCACGACATTGACCACCCGGTTCGGCACGACGACGACCTTGCGCACGGTCTTGCCTTCGATCGCCTTGGCGACGGCCGGATCGGCCAGGGCGGCCTGCTCGGCCGCCTTCTGGTCCAGGTCGCGGGCCAGTTCGATGGTGGCGCGCAGCTTGCCGTTCACCTGGACCGCCATCTTGACGGTGTCGTCCTGGACCAGGGCCGGATCGGCCTCGGGCCAGGGCGTGTCGCACAGGAGCGTGCGGTGGCCCAACGCGCCCCACAGCTCCTCCGCCAGATGCGGCATCATCGGGCCGACCAGCCGAACCAGGACCTCGTACCCTTCGCGCAGGACCCAGGCGTCACCCGCGCCCTTGCCGTCCAGGTCGGACAGGGTGTTGGTCAGCTCGCGCACGCGGGCGACCGCCTTGTTGAAGTGGAACCGGTCCAGATCCGCGGAGACGGCCACGACGGTCTTGTGCACGGCCTTGCGCACGGCCTCCGCCTTGGCGCCCAGCTCGGCCGGCCGCGGGGTGCCCGGCGGCGGCAGGGCGACGGCCGGCTCCGCCACCATCCGCCACAGGCGGTTGATATAGCGCCAGGCGCCGTCGATTCCCGCCTCCGTCCACTCCAGGTCGCGGTCCGGCGGGCTGTCCGACATCATGAACAGGCGGGCCGCGTCGGCGCCGTAGGTTTCGATGATCTGCTGCGGATCGACGACGTTCTTCTTGGACTTCGACATCTTCACGATCGGGCCGACCGCCACCGGCGTGCCGTCGTCCGCCCGCACGTGCTTGCCGTCACGGGTCTCCACATCGGTCGGGAAGATCCACTTGCCCGCCTGGTCCTGGTAGGTCGCGTGGGTGACCATGCCCTGGGTGAACAGGCCCGCGAACGGCTCCTGGAGATCCAGGTACCCGCATTGGGCCATGGCCCGCGTCCAGAAGCGGGCGTACAGCAGGTGCAGGACCGCGTGCTCGACCCCGCCGATGTACTGGTCCACGGGCAGCCAGTACTTGACCGCCTCCGGGTCCAGCGCCCGCCCCTCTTCCCGCGGGCTGGCGAAGCGCAGGAAGTACCAGCTCGACTCGATGAAGGTGTCGAAGGTGTCGGTCTCCCGCTGGGCGGCGCCACCGCACGACGGGCACGTCGTGTGCTTCCAGGTGGGGTGCCGGTCCAGCGGATTGCCCGGTTTGTCGAAGTCCACGTCGTCGGGCAGCGTGACCGGCAGCTGGTCCTCGGGGACCGGGACGGCGCCGCAGCCCGGGCAGTGGACGACCGGGATGGGGCAGCCCCAGTAGCGCTGGCGCGACACGCCCCAGTCGCGCAGGCGGAACATGGTCGTCCCCTGCCCCCGGCCGGCCTCCTCGATTCGGGCGATGGCGGCGCGCTTGGCGTCCTCCACCGACAGGCCGTCCAGGAACGCCGAATTGCGCAGCGTGCCGGGGCCCGTGTACGCCTCGGCGCCGACCTGGAAGGTGGCGGGATCCTGGTCGTCGGGGATCACCACCGGCTTCACCGGCAGCTTGTACTTGTAGGCGAATTCCAGGTCGCGCTGGTCATGGGCCGGGCAGCCGAAGATGGCGCCCGTGCCGTATTCCATCAGGACGAAGTTGGCGACGTAGACCGGCAGGTGCCAGCCCGGCACGAACGGGTGCTCGGCCGTCACGCCGGTGTCGAAGCCCAGCTTCTCGGCCGTTTCGATGTCGGCCTCGCTGGTGGAGGTGCGGTTGCACTCGGCGATGAAGGCCGCCAGATCCGGCCGGTCCGCCGCGACACGGGCCGCCAGCGGGTGGTTCGGCGACACCGCGACGAAGCTGGCCCCGAACAGCGTGTCCGGCCGGGTCGTGAAGACCTCCAGGTCGTCGTGGCCGCCCGACAGCTTGAACAGGAAGCGCAGGCCCTGGCTCTTGCCGATCCAGTTCTCCTGCATCAGCCGGACCTTTTCCGGCCAGCGGTCCAGGCTCGCCAGGGCCGCCAACAGCTCGTCGGCGAAGGCGGTGATCCGCAGGAACCACTGGCTCAGCTTGCGCTTCTCGACCAGGGCGCCGGTCCGCCAGCCCCTGCCGTCGATCACCTGCTCGTTGGCCAGCACCGTCTGGTCGACGGGATCCCAGTTGACCCAGCTCTCCTTCCGGTAGGCCAGGCCCGCCTTCAGGAAGTCCAGGAACATCTTCTGTTCGTGCCGGTAGTATTCGGGCCGGCAGGTCGCGATCTCGCGGCTCCAATCGATGGCCAGGCCCATGGACTGGAGCTGGCCGCGCATCGTCGCGATGTTCTCGTACGTCCATTTGCCGGGATGGACGCCCTTTTCCAGCGCCGCGTTTTCCGCCGGCAGGCCGAACGCATCCCACCCCATCGGGTGCAGCACGTTGAAGCCCATGGCCCGCTTGTAGCGCGCCACCATGTCGCCCATGGTGTAGTTGCGCACATGGCCCATGTGGATGCGCCCCGACGGGTAGGGGAACATCTCCAGCACATAGTACTTGGGCCGCGACGGATCGGCGGCGACGCGGAAGCTTTCCCGCTCGGCCCACGTCCGTTGCCACTTCGCCTCGACTTCCCGGAAATTATAGCGTGCCATACCCCAACCCGACCGGCTCAGAGAACAGCCGCCGATATTGGCGGCGCGCTCCATGCCGCGCAAGCGAAGCGGCATGGCCGCCGGCATCACGGCCCGGGTGCGCCGGGGTGGGTGTTGCCGATCTGCACCATGTCGACGGAACAAGCGCCGGTCCGGTTCACGAGTCCGCCACGGAAGATTGCGCCACTATATAAGCCGCCCGTCATGCACACGCCGCGGATGCGGTGGGATTGGGAGGCTCGAGATGAACGTGAGATTAGCTTTGGCCGCCGCCCCGGCGGCTCTCGCCCTTGCGGCCGGCTCCGCGCACGGTGCCGGCTTCTACATCCAGGAACAGAGCGTCACCGGCCTCGGCCGCGCGTTCGCAGGCGAGCAGGCGATCGGCGAGGATGCCAGCACCGTCTACTTCAACCCGGCCGCCATGACCGAGTTGAAGGGCGCCGAGGTGCAGGGCGGCGTGCATCTGCTGGTCCCCCGCGCCAAGGTCAAGGACCGCGGGTCGCGGTTGACGGTCCGGGGGACGAACCTCGGTCCCATCGGCGGCAATGACGGCGGCAACCCGTACGAGCCCACCCCGGTCCCGAACTTCCATGCGGCCCTGCCGCTGGCCGACGGCCGGCTTTGGCTGGGCTTTTCGGCGACGGCGCCGTTCGGTCTCGCCAGCGACTACGGGCAGCGCTGGTTCGGCCGCTACGACTCGACCGAAACCGAGCTGAAGACCTACAATTTCCAGCCCAGCATCGCCTACAAGCTGACCGACCGCCTGTCGGTCGGCGGCGGCATCGACATCCAGTACGTGGACGTCACGCTGGAGAGCGCGATTCCCCTGACACGCACGGCCGATGCGATCGGGCGGGTGGAAGGCGACGACCTGTCCGCCGGGATCAATCTCGGGATCCTGTACAAGCCGTTCGACGGCACGCGCGTGGGCCTGCACTACCGTTCGGGCGTCCACCACACCATCGAGGGTGAGCAGACGGTGACCTCGCCGTTGGCACCCACACAGCGGCGTGGCGGCCGGGCCGAACTGGACCTGCCGGACATCGTCGCGCTCGGCCTCGCCCAGCAGGTCACGCCGCAACTGACCCTGCTCGGCTCGGTGACCTGGTTCAACTGGAGCACGTTCGACGAGATCTTCGTCAACACCGGCTCGCCCACCGACCGCGAGGTCCGGCAGAACTACGTCGACACCTGGGCGTTTTCGGTCGGGGCCCAGTACAAGGTGACCGATGCGGTGACCGTCCGGGCGGGCTTCCAGTACGACCCGACCCCGACGCAGGACAATTTCCGTACGACCCGCACGCCGGATGGCGACCGGTATTGGCTGGCCGCCGGCCTGACCTACAGCTTCGGCCGGCTGTCGGTCGATGCCGCCTATGCGCACATCTTCGTCAACAGCGAAGACATCAACCTCGTCCGGCCCGGTCCGACCGGTCTGACCGCCGTCTACAACGCGGAAACGGAAAACGCGGTCGATATCTTCTCCATCGCCCTGCGCTACCGCTTCTGACGCGGCGGCATCCCGGCCCGGGCCTTTCGGCACCGGGCCGGACCCGCAACGAAACAGCGCCGCCGGGTTGCCCGGGCGGCGCTGTTTCGTTTGGTCCCTGCCGGCCCTTGCGGCGCGGCCGGGGCTCAGCCGTTGGAGCCCTGCGCCACGCGGAGTTCCCGCGCACGGGCCAGAATCGCGTTCTCAAGCTGGGTTGCCGTCTCACGGCCGATGGTGACGTCCCGCCATCCTCCGCTGGGATCGCGGGCCTGCCGGAAGACGGCGGCACGGACGCCGTCCGACCGCAACTGCCGGCCCAGGATGTAGACATTCACCTTGAAGCGCTCGTTCGGCGTATCGGGCGGCGTGTACCAGTCCGAGATGATGGTGCCGCCGAACGGATCCGCCGAGACGATCGGCAGGAACGAGGTCGTGTCCAGCGCCGCCCGCCACAGGAAGCTGTTGACGCCGATTCCCGCGCCCTGATCGTCGGTGGCGCGGGCCCGCCGGCCGCCCCCGAACACCAGGCCGTCGTCCCCAAAGATGCTGCCAATCCGCTGCTGGTCGGTGCGTTCGCGCTCATTCAGCACGCGGCTGTCGTTCATGCTGCCCGAACAGCCGGCCAGCACCGCCAGGAGTACCGCGGCCAAGCACGGGCGAAGGGTCGTTACCATGGACCTCGAAGTCCTCTCATAAGTCGTCCGGGCTATAGAGCAGACCATCCGTGGCGGTAGCAAGGCCTTGCTGCCATTGGCCTGCGATGGCCGCAGCCACGGGGGCGAAACGGATGTGTCCCGGCCGCAACACTGTTCCCCCAATGCACCCACCGCCGCATTTTGCGGATTGTAGGCCGTACAGGGAGCACGGTACTTACCCGCTGCCACGGCGTTTCGCGCCGCTCGCAATTGTCATCCGATTGGGGAGACATCAATGAACCGTTATCTGCTTGCCGGCGCGTCGGCACTCGCCCTCCTGGGCGCCGCCTCCGCCGCGAACGCTCAGTTCACCGTTACCTTCACCGGCGACAGCTGGGTCGAAGCCGGCTACACCTCGATCGACGGCAACCCGGCCGGTGAGGACCGCCACTTCGACTTCACCCAGCGCGGCCGCTTCAACCTGATCGCCACGCAGAAGTCGGACAACGGCCTCGAGTACGGCGTTCGCTTCCGCGTCCGCCTCGGCCCGGCCGGTGGCAACGGCCTCGACCACGACAAGAACTTCATCTTCCTGCGTGGCGCGTTCGGTGAAGTGAACTTCGGCACCCAGAGCGGCGTGTTCGAGCAATGGTGGCCGAGCTTCAACTCCGGCACCGGCCTGGCCGACGGCAACTACTTCGACTACGTCCCCGGCGCGGCTCTGCCGGGTTCCGCCCGGACCGTCTTCCAGGGCGTCTACGCTGGCGAGCACGAGGCGAACCGCACCCGCCTGTCGTACTTCAGCCCGCGGATCGCCGGCTTCCAGGCTGGCGTGAGCTACGTTCCGACCACGAACGGCACCACCGGCCGTGGCCGCTCGTTTGAGTTCAACGGCAACAGCGCCGGCTTCCAGGACGTCTTCCAGCTCGGCGGTAGCTACGACGGCACCTTCGGTGCGGTCCGCGCCCGCGCCGCTGTGACCTACGCCTTCGGCTCGGCGCAGGAC
Source organism: Azospirillaceae bacterium (assembly GCA_035645145.1). Taxonomy (GTDB): domain Bacteria; phylum Pseudomonadota; class Alphaproteobacteria; order Azospirillales; family Azospirillaceae; genus CANGXM01. Next base: position 81,136 of record DASQNC010000071.1, read on the forward strand.
GGCTTCGAAGACCTCAGCGTGTGGCAGGGCTTTGCCCGCGCCGACGTGGGCGGCTTCGGCGTCCTCGGTATGGTCAACTACGTCGGCGAAAGCGGCCTGGCGAACGGCGTTGAGGGCGATGCCTACACCTGGGTCGTCGGTGGCGAGTACACCTTCGGCGCCTTCACGGCCGGTGCCAGCTTCACCCGCCTCGAGGACGAAGCTGCTGCCGTCGAGCACACCAACATCTGGTCGGTGGGTCTGACCTACACCGTGGCGCCGGGCCTGACCCTGCGTCCGGAATACCACTACATCCAGGCTGAAGACGACTTCGCCGGCAACGACGACACTGCCAACGTCTTCATCGTCCGCACCCAGGTTAACTTCTAATCTGGTTGTGTAGGTTGCAGTGACAGGCGGTGGCGGCTTCGGCCGCCACCGCTTATTTTTTGCCTATGCATCAGGATAATCCGCACATTCCGACAGCACTGGCGACCGTCCGTGGGCGCATCGCGTCCGCGGCCACCGCCGCGGGACGGGACCCGCGCAGCGTGGCCCTGGTCGCCGTCTCCAAAACGCATCCCGCCGCCGCGGTCGACGCCGCGATCGCCGCGGGCCAGCGCATCTTCGGCGAAAACCGGGTTCAGGAAGCGAAATCCAAGTACCCGGAGCTGAAGGCCCGGCATCCCGATCTGGAACTGCACCTGATCGGTCCGTTGCAGAGCAACAAGGTCAAGGACGCGGTCGCGCTGTTCGACGTCATCCAGACCGTCGACCGCCCGAAGCTCGCACGCGAACTCGCCGCCGAAATGGCCCGGCAGGGGCGCCGGCCGCTTTGCTGGGTGCAGGTCAACACGGGGGCCGAGCCCCAGAAAGCCGGCATTGCGCCCACGGACGTCGACGCGTTCCTGGCGGCCTGCAAGGCCGATTACGGCCTTCCCGTCACGGGCCTGATGTGCATCCCCCCGGTGGACCAGCCGCCCGAACCCCATTTCCGCCTGCTCGCCGAACTGGCCCGCCGGCACCGGCTGCCGGCCATCAGCATGGGGATGAGCGGCGACTTCGAAGCGGCGATCGCCTGCGGCGCCACCCACGTCCGAATCGGTACGGCGATTTTCGGGAGCCGCCCGGCAAAGCCGATGTGACGGCGGTCCAAGGGACCGGGTCAAACCCCGTCGAACCGTCGTGCGTCAGCCTTTGATCCGAATGGCGTCGCCGGGGCCGCAATCCGCCAACAGCCGCAACAGGTCGGGCAGGGCAAGGGCCACGCATCCGGCGGTCGGGCCGTAGTCCGCCGTTGCCACATGCATGAAGACGGCGCTGCCCATCCCGGGGGCCACCGGGTCGTCGTTGTGCCCCATGACCACGACGACGTCGTACAGGTCGTCCTCGCGCCACATCTCCTCGTGGCTGGCGGGGTAGGGGCGTTTGACCGGGCGGTTGTAGTTCGGATCCGCCGGATCGTCGCACCAGCCGTCGTCGCTGGCGATCGGGGCGACCGGAAGCCGTGTGGCCGGCGGGGCGAGGCGGTCGGGGCGGTAAAGCACCCGGCGCAGCACGAAGCGCCCCACCGGGGTCGCACCGTCGCCCTCGCGCTTGTCGTGGGAAATGCCGCTGCGGCCGAGGGCGCACCGGACAGTGCCGCCCGGCCAGTTCAGGCGGCCATCTGGGAAAACGTCGATATCCATGCCGTCATGCTAGGGCAAATGCCGTTCAGGCGGAACCGCTCGGGCGGGGAATTCGCGCTATCCGACAAGCGGATGGAGCGCGACCGCCCGATCCACGGGCCCGATCCACGCGATCAAGCCATGCTCCAGCCGGGACGGATGCCCGGCGCCATGGGTCAGGAGATGCTGCCCGGCGTCTGGCCCAGGCGCGCCTGGTTGTTGCGGGAGAGGGCCTGATACCGCTCCAGGGCCCGCATCATCTGGTTGGCCACCTGGTCCTTCGGCACGGGCTGCCCGGGCATCGGCGCTTGGCCGGTCGCATCGGCCGGCTGCTTCGTCTGCGTGGCGGCGCTCCGGGCCGGGGCGGCGGCCGGGGCCATCGCGGGTGCCGATGCCTGGGCCGCGGTACGCGCCGACGCGGGAGCGTTGCGGCCGCCCGGCGGCACGCTTTGCAGGCGCTGGAAGAAGTTGGTCGGGCCGCGCGCGGCCGCCTGCTCCGGCACGACGCCCTGGCCAGCCACGGCTGCGGACGTCGCAGCCCCGGGCGCGGGGATCGTCGTCGGACGGAATTTGCCCGCCGTCAGCCTGGGCTGGTCTTCGGGGGTGCCGGTGGTCGGCGTCTGGGCCTGCTGGGCGGCACCCGTGGCCGGGGTCTTGTCCGGCGCGTTGGCAGCCAGCATCTGGGCCTGCAAACGCGGGTCGGTCGTCGTGGCGACGGCGGTGGTGTCGTCCGCAGCCGCGGCGGTGTTGGCCGCGACGTCCGTCGCAGGCGCCGCCACCGGAGTGCCGCCTTCCTGAGTGGCCGCCTGTGCCACGTTCGCGGCCGTCCCGTCCCCGCCCCGCAGGGCCGCCAGCAACTGCCCGCCGATGCTCCGGCCGTGCTCCTGCTCGGCCGAGGCGTTGAGCGTGGCCGCCAGCAGGCCGATCGGACCGCCGAACAGGACACCGCCCACGATCTGGGCCGTCGGCTTGATCGTGTCGCCGGTGGCTTCGCGGTAGAGGTTGTTGACGATCGGGATGTGCTGGAGCGGGTTGATGACGTCCAGGAAATCCCAGAACGAGAATTCCTGGTCCGACTGGGCCGCCGGCGCATTGATGCGCTCATCGGCGGGCAGCATGTCGTGCATGGACGCCGACGACGCCCAGGACTGCCGGTCCTGGGCGGAAGCTGCGAAATTCTGGGCGGCGTTGACGGACATGGACGGCCTCCTGCCTACAATTCCAAGCAACCGGCGTGCCATGAGTGCAGGGGCTTGAGTCCTGGCGAGTCGGAGGCGGACGGCCGGTTACGGGTACGGACAACCCGGCAGTTTCTGCCGGAATCCGCAGGCCGATTCATTCCGGGCAGGGGCGTGATATGCCGCCGTATCGGCCCGTGGATGCGAATGGCGGTTCGGCGATCCGGCCGCTGGCGGCGGTTCCGTCGTGCACCGGCGGGACGAGGGATGGAAAAACGCCGCTCCCCTCACGCTCCGGCCGGCGAGGGGGAAAACGCATCGCCCAACCGTGCGCGGATCCGCTCAAGGGCGCTGTACAGCACCGCCCGGTGTTCCGCCGAAGGCGATGCACTCCAGGTCGTCGCCCGCACGCCCCGGGCAAGTGCCGCCGCCACGCTCGGATCGGCGGCGACAACGTAGCCGGCCCGCAAGCCCGGAGCCGCGACCTTGGCGAAGGTGTCGATGTGGACGACGCGGGCGGGCGCAAGCCGTGCAAGCGGTGGCGGTGCGTTCTCCTCCAGGCAGGCGTAGGCGGCATCCTCCATGACCACGAGGCCGCGCCGTTCCGCCACCTCCAGCGCCTTGCGCCGACGCGCCTCGGACATGACGGCGCCGAGCGGGTTCTGCACCGTCGGCATGCAAGTAGAGTGCCCGGATCGAGGTGACGGCGCAGGCCGCATCGAGGGCCCGGGGCGGAGCAAGCGTCGGCACACGCCCGCGTTCGACGTGTCGGGCGATCCTGGCGGGTGCGGGCTCGGGTTTCACGATGATGGCCGTGCATTCGGGCGGACCGCCGCTCGCCCTGTACCTCCTGCCCTTGGGCCTGCCGAAAGCGGTTCATGCCGGCACCACCAGCGTGTTCTTCACCGTCGGCAACCTGGTCAAGGCCGGGCCATGGCTCGTCCTGGCCGAACCCACGCCGGCCATGTGGACGATGATGGGACTGTGTCTCCCGGCCGTGCCGCTCGGGGTGTGGGCGGGGTGGTGCCTCCACGGCCGTCTCGACCAGCGGCGGCTTTACCGCACGGCCTACGTGCTTCTGGTCGTGACCGCGCTCAAGCTGCTGTGGGACGGCGTGTCCGGCATCTTTGGATGGGATGCGGGATAGGGTCGGTCAGAACAGGTGCCCGCTGCGGTCCGCCTTGGTGCGCAGATACTGTTCGTTGTGGCCGTTGGCGGGGAAGACGTGCGGCACCCGCTCGGCCACCTCCACGCCCCAGTGCGCCAGTTGGCTCAGCTTGTCCGGGTTGTTGGTCAGCAGGCGAACCCGGCCAACGCCGAGTTGCCGCAACATTTCGGCCGCCGGCAAATAGATCCGTTCGTCCGCACCGAAACCCAGCGCCTCGTTGGCATCGACGGTATCCAACCCGCCGTCCTGCAGGCGGTAGGCGCGGAGCTTGTTCACCAGCCCGATGCCGCGGCCCTCCTGGGCCATGTAGAGCAGGATCCCGCCGCCCGCCTCCGCGATGGTTTTGATGGCGCCGCGCAGTTGCTCGCCGCAGTCGCACCGCAGCGATCCCAGCAGGTCGCCGGTGAAGCATTCGGAATGGATGCGGATCAGCACCGGCTTCGACAGGTCCGGCTCGCCGATCACGATGGCGAAATGCTCCAGCCCGCCATCGGCCGGTCGGAACGCGACCAGGCGGGCTTCCTCGGCCCCGGCCAGGGGCACACGCGCATCGGCCACACGGCGCAGGGCGCGGGCGGCGGCCGTCCGGTATCCGCGCACATCCGCGGCATCGACGGCGACGATGTCCTGGGCACGCGCCCAGGCCGCCCAGGCGGAGCGCGGCGTCGAGAGCGGAGCGATCACCGCCGCCGGAAGCAGGCGCGCGATCTTGGCCAACTCGACCGCGGCGGCCTCCGGGCTTTGCGCATCGGCATCGCCGGAGATGCGGATGCCGGGGGGCGTGGCCTGCGGGCCGGACGGGTCGGCCAACCGGCGGGCGACGTCCAGTGTCAGCGCACCGGCGGGCAGGGCCAACACCGGCACGGTTCCCGCCGGAAGGCCGAGATCCTGCGCCCTCCGGGGGGTCAGGGCCAGCATCGGCGACGTGCCGGCCAGCACCGGCAGCCGGTCCAGCGCATCGGGGCCGGTCGCCTCGACCGATACGGCCAGGACCGCCCGCGCCGCACCCATCAGCAGCACCGGCTCGCCGCGGCGGAGTTCGCCCACGGCACGATCGACCGCGCGCACGGCCGGCATCCCACCGCCGCCGGCCTGCGGTCCGGGGGGCTGGGGGGCGGTCATCGTCGGGTCGGGGGCTGGGGACATGGTTTCAAACAGTCGATCCGGCAGTCGATCCGGTCGTCCCGCGGGTCTTCCACGGGGACACGGTCAGGTGAGTCCGCACGAATGCCAACGATACCAACATGGCAACGCAAAAACATGCGTCCAGTGCGCAGGGCTGATCAGAAGGCGGAGGTGCGCAGGCGGGCGTATACGTCGCCCGACGGGCCGTCGCGGTCCTGCTTGGCCAGCCAGGCGTCCAATTCGACCCGGTGCTGCCATATCGGCCACAGCATGCGCTTGCTCCCGCCGATGGACAGGTTGAACTCGTAGGTGCCAAGCCTCTCCAGCCGGTCGAGGCAGGCGAGGGCAATGGCGGGTGCGGCCGGCATCACCCCGAACGACAGGCAGGGCAGGGCTTGGCTCAGGCCCGCCAGCACCTCGGCCTCGAACCCCTCGACGTCGATCTTGGTGAAGGCCGGCATGCCGTGGACGCGGATCAGGGCGTCGAGCGTGGTCACCGCCACTTCGACCCGCTCGTCCCAATTCACGTCCGCGAACCGGTCGGATGCGGCGAGCATCTCGGCCCAGGACGGGGACAGGGTCGACAGGGCGGGTGCGCGGGCGCTGACCAGCATGGAGGCCGTTCCCGGCGCCGCACCCACCGCGGCCTCCACCAACGTCACGCTCCTGTCGCGGCCATGGAGCAGGCGCAGGGCGGTCGCCACGGCCGGCTGCGGTTCCACCGCCACCACCCGGGCCCCGGCGGCGCGGAACGCCGCGATGCGGTCGCCCAGATGGGCGCCGACGTCGAACGCCAAGTCGCCGGGGTTCAAAAACTCGCGGTAGAACGAACACGACCGGCGATGGTGCGTCGGCTTCAGCCGGTAGGCGAATGCGGACCGCACCAGTCCGTAGGTGTGGTGGAAGGCGCGCAAGGCGGTTTCCAAACGGGTGTCGATCAAATGCGGGGCTTCTTATACGCGAGCCGGTGGTGAACGCCACGGGCGAGCTTGAAGGATCGGTGGCCGGTCCAGGCGGCCGCCGGTTTCCCCACGGGTTCTGGCGCGATGCCACCGGACCGCTGCTGTTGTCATTGGTCCGGGTGGACGGTGGGCGCGCCGCGGGGCGCACCGGGACGCGGCGCGGACGAGGGGGAGGGGGGCATGGCGACGATCGAGACGACGGTGACGAGGACCGCGAACGGCCTGGTCATCGAGGGCACGCCTCTGACCGACATACTGGAAGGGCAGGGCGGTGATGATTTCCTTTACGGGTTCGAGGGGGCCGACCGGCTGACGGGCAACGGCGGCGACGATACGCTCGACGGCGGTGCGGCACTCGACTGGATGGAAGGCGGGGCAGGGGACGACACCTATGTGGTGGACGTCGGTCCGAGCGGCGGGCCGATCCTGTTCGCATCCGCCGGCACACCCGAGCCGTTGGCGTCCACGTCCGCATCCGCCGGGGCGGTGGATTCGGATGCACCCGTCTCGTCCCCGCCCGTCGCGGGCTCGTCGGGCGGGGCCGCCAGTCCGGCCGCGGCGTCCTACGGCCTCTACGGCGCCCTGCCCAGCGTGCCCAGCGGCGATGTGATCGTCGAGGCGGACGGCTCGGCCGGCGGCCGGGACACGGTGGAGCAGCGGACCCCGCTTCATGTCATGTGGGACGGCGTGGAGGACCTGCGCATGGCGCCGGAGGCGTACGACGCGCGTGGCAACGGCCTCGGCAACGCCATGTCCGGCAACGTGAACACCAACTTCCTGTTGGGCGGCGGCGGCGGCGACGCGATCTTCGGCGACCAGGGCGACGACCACCTGGAGGGTGGGGCCGGGGACGATGTGGTCGTGGGCGGGGGCGGCATCGACTTCGTGTGGGGCGGACCGGGCGGCGACACCTTCCGCTTCGACCGCGTGGAGGAGACGGTCTATTCGCCCGGCCTGCCGTTCGACCCGTTGCTGCCGGAACGCGACGGGGACCGCATCATGGATTTCCGGTCCGCGGACGGGGACCGCATCGACCTGGGCCGGATCGATGCCAATGCCGATGCGGCGGGCGAGCAGGCGTTCGCATGGCGGGGGGACGGCGCGTTCACCGGGGCCGGCCAGATCCGGACCGAAGCCGACCCGACCGGGACCCGCACGGTGGTGCAGTTGAACACCGATGCGGACGGGGACCCCGAGGGGATCATCGTCCTGATCGGCCGGGTGGCACCGACGGCCGGCGACTTCGTGCTGTAGGAAACGGCGCCCCCGGCCGGGGGCGCCTTCGGACCGCTACTTCGCGCTCATCCGGCTCGGAAGGAAAGTGACGATCTCCGGGAACACGGTGATCGCGACCACCGCGGCGGACATCAGCAGGAACAGCGGGAGTGCCGCCCGTGCGATCCGCAGGATGTCGTGGCCGGTCATCCCCTGCAGGACGAACAGGTTGAACCCGACCGGCGGGGTGATCTGCGCCATTTCGACCACCAGCACGATGAAGATGCCGAACCAGACCAGGTCGATGCCGGCCGCCTGCACGGTCGGCAGCAGGACCGCCATGGTCAGGACGATCATCGAAATGCCGTCCAGGAAGCAGCCCAGGACGATGTAGAAGACGCAGAGCACGGCGATCAGCATGTAATCCGGCATGCCCAGCCCGTGGATCCACATGGCGATGGCCCGCGGCAGACCGGTGAATCCCATGGCGAGCGTCAAAAAGGCGGCTCCCGCCAGGATCAGGCCGATCATGCAGGACAGCCGCACGGCGCCCATCAGGCTGTCGCGGGCCATGGCCATGGTCAGGCTGCGCTGTGCGGCGGCCAGGGCGAGCGCACCCAGCACGCCGAGGGCGGCGCTTTCGGTCGCGGTGGCGAGCCCGCCGTAGATGGATCCCAGCACCGCGAGGATCAGCAGCGCGGCGGGGATCAGCTCGCGGCTTTCCCGGATGCGTTCGGCAAGCGTGTAGTGGACCGTTTCGACCGGGATCGAGGCGGGATCCCGCAACGCCCTGTACACGATGTAGCCGCTGAACAGCCCCGCCAGCATCAGACCCGGCACGACGCCCGCGATGAAAAGCTGCGCGATGGAAACGTCGGCGGTGACACCGTAGACGATCATCATGATCGACGGCGGGATCAGAAGGCCCAGCGTGCCGGCGCCGGCCAGCGTGCCGATGATCATGTCCTCGGAATAGCCCCGCCGGCGCAGCTCGGGGATCGTGATCCGTCCGACGGTCGCGCAGGTCGCGGCCGACGAGCCGGAGATCGCTGCGAAGATCGTGCAGCCCAGCACATTGACGTGCAGCAGCCGTCCGGGCACGCGGCCCATCCAGGGGGCCAAGCCGCGGAACAGCCCCTCCGACAGCTTGGACCGGAACAGGATCTCGCCCATCCAGATGAAGAGCGGGAGCGCCGTCAGCGTCCAGGTGGCGGTCGCGTCCCACAGGCGCCCGCCCATCAGGTTCAGGATGGCGCGGTCGGTGAAGAACGCCATCGCCACCCAGCCGGTGGCCAGCAGCGCCAGCCCGATCCAAAGGCCAAGCCCCAGCAGTGCGAACAGGATGAGGATGAGAAGGATCGTCAGGATCATGGCCGCGCCCTCACTCGATCCGCGCGGGTTCGTGACCCGCCTGTGGCCGGATGCGCTGCCCGCGCAGCTCGTCCACCGTTTCCTCGATCAGCGACACCAGGAACACCAGGGCGCCAAATGCGACGACGGATTGGGGGATCCACAGCGGTGTGGCGTCGGACATCTGCGACACGTCCCCGAAGCGCCAGGAGTTCCAGGCACTGCGGCCCAGCGCCAGGGCCATCATGCCCGACAGCGCCACGCCCAGGACCAGGACGGCGATCTCCGTGGTCCGGGCCGCACGGGGGCCAAGGCGCCCGGTGAACAGCGTCACCCGAATGTGCTCGCCCGCCTTCAATGTCGGCGCCAGGGCCAGGAACAGCGTCGCGGCGAGCAGATAGCCGGCATACGCGTCGAGGCCGGGAACGAAGAACCCGAACGCGCCGCCGGCGATGTTCAGGGTGATCATGGCCAGCATGGCGACCAGGCACGCCCCGGCCGCATAACCGCACGCACTGTAGAGCACGGCGAGCGCACGCCGCATTGGGGGACCCCCGGTGGATGGAGCTGGTCTGGATGGCGCAAGGGCCCGCCGGAGGTGGCCGGCGGGCCCTTGCGGATCATTCCTGGCGGAAGCGGCCGAGCACCGCGGTGGCTTCCGGACCGGCACGCTTGCCCCAGTCCTCGACAAGCTGGGTGCCGATCCGGGCAAGGTCGCGCTTCAGTTCGGCACTGGGTTCCAGCACGCGGACACCGTTGGCCGCCAGGGTCTGCGTGGCCGCCTGGGCCGCCGCCTGGCTGGCCGCCCAACCGCGCGTCTCGGCGGCCCGCGCGGCGGCAAGGACGGCGTCACGGACCGGCGCGTCCAGCGCGGCGAACGCCGCTTCGTTCACGATGACGGCGTTCTTCGGCAGGAACGCCTGGATGTCGTAGTAGAATTTGACGCTCGTTTCCCACACACGGCTGTCCACCCCCGTGACGGGCGATGTCAGCATGGCGTTGATGCGCCCGGTGGCCAGGGCTTCGGACAGCTCCGCCGCCTGGATGGTGGACACCGACAGGCCGGCAAGCTCGCCGAACCGCGCCGCCGACGGGCCGTACGACCGGAAGCGCAGGCCCCGCATATCGGCGACCGATTTCAACTCGCGGTTCGCGTACAGGCCCTGCGGCGGCCACGGCACCGCGTACAGCACGCGGATGCCCTGGCCTTTCAGTTGCGCCTCGACGAGCGGGCGCGATGCGTCCCAAAGCTGCTTGGCGCGGTCGTAGCCGGTGACGACGAACGGCACCGCGTCCATGCCGAAGACGGGGGCCTCGTTCTCCAGTCCCGGCAGGAACACCTCGCCGATGCGGATGTCGCCGGACTGGACGTTGCGCTTGATCTGCGGCAGCGGCATCAGCGAGCCGCCGGGGTGGACGACGATCTCCAGCTTGCCGCCGGTGTCCGCCTTCACCTGGTCGGCGAAGGCCTGGATGTTCTGGGTGTGGAAGTTGCCGGGCGGATAGCCGGTCGGCATCTGCCAGGTCTCCGCCGACGCAATGGACACCGCCGCCGCCAGGCAGGCGAGTGAACCCAGTCCCAGACGCATGAACATCCCTGGTCTCCTTCCCGTGGGCGCGCTCTCTTGGCGCTTCGTCCCTCAACGCTGACGGAACGCGGGGAATTGTCAACGTTCCCGCGCGGGGGGAGGGATCGGGCATGGGGATGCCGCAGTTCTCCGGGCGGCGGTGCCTGTCGCCGAGTGGGGCGAATGCCGGTCGTTCTGTCTCTTGGCCGGAGTTGGCGAAGAAATTGCGGTACTCGGCCGGGGTGAAGCGCTCCAGCGCGCGGGCGATGGCGGACCAGAGGTTGCCGACGGTGCGGGCGGCCCGCAGCAGGGTCTTGAGCTTGGCGAAGGCCTGCTCGATGGGGGGAATTCGGGTGAACAGGGCGGCAGGTACAGCACCGAGGCCCCACCGCCGCAACCACCCGCTCCCACAGGTCCTCGGACAGCCATCGTCCCATGCAGGCTGCCCCAACTCCAGCCCCACGGGTGAATTGCAAAAGCTCTGGCCCTGGATCAAGCATCTGTTCGCTGACGGCGCCTTTGGCTGGGCTCATGGACAGGGCTGCTTTCCTTGGCCTCATCATCAAGGTCGTACGCCGTCTTGAGAGAACTGGGCGCATCCAAGCTCTGTCCCGCCGCTGGGTGGAGCGGATTATTTTTCAAAAGGACTCCGAGGATTTGCGGGAGTGCACCCGGCTTCGGGTTAGCAGGGCAATGAAGTAGACGCCCCCGAGCACCGAGGCGACCATGCCGGTCGGGAGCTGCGCCGGATAGATCATGATCCGCGCCAGCCAGTCCGACAGAAGCAACAAGCCAGCGCCAACGAGAGCCGAAACTGCGAGTTGGGCCCTGGCGCTCCTCGCACCAAGCAGCGCCGCCATGTGCGGAGCAAGCAATCCGATGAACGCAACGGGCCCGATGACGGAGGTCACAAGCGCCGTCAGCAGAGCCGCGATCATCAGAAGGACGAGGCGCGCTTGTCCGACCGGCAGTCCCCGTGCGGAGGCTATTGCGTCGCCTACCGAGATCAGCGTCAGCCAGCGATGCAGCAACAGGCCCACTGCACAGACCATGAGCACGGCGAAGAACAGAAACAGCGCGTCATCCGCGGCGACGGGATACGTCGAGCCGTTCAGCCAGTTCAGGATGGCGAATGCGGCATTACTCCCCGATGCAAGGAGGAACTGGACGAGGGCATCCATCAGGGCGGCAATCGATATGCCGACGAGGGCCATGATCCCGGGCGAGAAGTCATGCCGTCGTCCAAGGACGATCAGCAGGAGCAGGACGACGGTGCTGCCGAGCAACGCTCCGAGGGCGCCGCTTTCGAAGATCGATCCCCCCCAAAACACGACGCCTGCCACGAGAGCGAGCGTGGCTCCCTGTGACATGCCCATGATATCGGGGCTGGCGAGGGGGTTCCTGAGCAATCGCTGGAGAATGACCCCGGCGACGGCCATGCCCATGCCGGCGGCAAGGGCAGCCAGCATGCGCGGCCATCGTAGCGCGAGCACGGTCTGGCCGGGCAGTTCCATGATCCATCCTGCCTGGGAAGGCGCAACCATCAACGCAACGGCGATAATGAGGGCGATGAGCGCAAGCAGGATGCCCATAGCTGCGCCACCGAGGCGTGTCCGCCCCTCGATCAGCCCGAAGGCCGTATGATCCTTGGCCGTCAAGGATTTGCGGGTCAACAGGATCAGCGCCGGAGCGCCGATGAGCGCCGCGCTCGCCCCGCTCGGGACAAGATTGGCCGTGAGGCGGCTTGCCAACAGCGCGATGCTGTCCGTCATCAGCAGCAGTGCTGCACCTGCAAGGAGGCTGGACACCATCTCGTCGAGGCTATTCCGGACGCCAAGTCCACGCGCAACATTGGGCGCAAGGAGTGCGACGAAGCCGATGATCCCGACAGCGGTCACCGCGCTGGCGGTGATCCAGAGGCACACGGCCAGCAGTGACAGAAGGACTGGCCAAACCGGCAGCCCGCGCGCTGCTGCGCCCTCTTCGCCCAGGCGCAGGAGCGTCAAGGGCCGCGGCGCGGCCGCCAGGAGAAGGAGCCCGATCGCGACTCTGGGTGCAAGCCACATCACCCACGTCCAGTCGGTCTGGGTCAGATCGCCTGTCCTCCAGACAAGAAGGCCCTTCGCAAACTCCCGGTTGAGGAGCACCAGGCCGCTGGCAATCGACACGAACAGGATGTTGACCGCCATGCCCGCGAGCACGATCGGCAGCCCGCCAATGCCGGACCGTCCCGCGATCAGCATGACCAGCCCCGTTGCGAGGACCGCCCCCGTCATGCTGAACCATTCGCCATGGCTCGCGGCGAGATCGGGAGCGTAGATCGTTACGATCACCAGGGCGAGCCAAGCCCCCGACGAGGTGCCCATGGTCATTGGTGAGACGAGCCTGTTCTGAAGTGCCTGCTGGAGCACGCTGCCGACAAGGCCCAGAGCTGCGCCGATCATGGCCGCGAGCACGGCGCGCGGCAGCGCCGCGAACAGGAAGCGCGCATCCTCGAACGCCGCCGGCTCGGCTCCCATCAGGAGTTCCAGACGGCGTGACAGGTCAACCCCGCTGCCGAGCTCGGCATGCAGGAGGAAGGCCAGAACCAGTGCGGCAGCTGTCGCTGCATAGCGGGCAGCAGCGCTGCCGAGTCCCTGCACCCTCCCGGACCAGGCGCCCGCTCCGGAATGGGGAGCCGCCGACGGAGGGCGGGCCGGCATTCCGACGCTCAAGGCTTCGCCTTCATGAGCGCATCGGCGAAGGCCTCCGCCAGGAGCCCGACCGAGAATGGTCCGCCGAATGTCCAAGTCGACGGAATAGAGGTGAACCGTCCGCCCTTGACGAAAGGCATGAACGCCCAAAGCTGGGTCGAGAACACGTTCTCGGCCTGCGGGAACGGCTCGATATGGATGACGTAACCATCCTTCGCCTGACTGAGCTCCTCGATCTTGCGCAGGGCGAAGCCCCAGGTGGAGGGGGCCTGGGGAAAGCCGTTCTCAATCCCCAATGCCTCGAGCGCATACTGCGCCATCGAGTTGGCGCCATGGACACGCACGCGCGAGCCGTCGATGAAACGGGCCGGCGTGACCTTCGGCAGCTTGCCCTGGAAATGGTCGGACAATTTGACCTTGAGGGCGGAGAGCCGTTGATCGAGATCGTCGAGACGCCGCTGCGCGAGTTCCTCACGGCCGAAGAGCCTGGCGAGAACCTTGTAGATCTCGCGCGAGGCCAGATAGTTGTTGTGATCCTCCTTGAACGCGTCGAAGTGAAGAACGGGCGCAATGGCCTCAAGCTTTGCAACGAATGCATTCTGCTCGTCGCTGGCGAGAATGAGATCGGGCCTGAGCTCGGCGATTTTCTCGAGATTAGGCTCCTGTCTGGTTCCGACGTCGTCGACCCCGTCCGGCAGGTGCGGACGCACTACCCAAGTCCTGTAGCCCTTGCTGTCGGCGATTGCCACAGGTGTGATGTCGAGTTGGAGCACCTGCTCGACAAGCTCCCAACTTAATACGATGACACGCTCCGGGGGCTTGGCGAAGTCCTGCGGTCCACGACTGTCCGAGACGGTAACAGCGAAGACGGGGAATGGGAGAGAGAGAAGGAGTGCCAGCACAGAGACGGCGAGTTTCAAAGGGACGATCCTATCGATTCACGATCGCAATCTTTTTGGCGATCAAGGGATGGTCGACGAGATGAATGTCGACGTCGTAGAGACCGGACAGCAGGTCGGATGACAACAGCGCATCGCTCGAACCGTCGAAGGCCACTTCGCCATGCCTGAGGGCGATGATCCGGTCCGCATATCGGGTCGCGAGATTGACGTCGTGGAGCACGACGACGATGCCCTTGCCCGCATGGCGGTTCAGGGTCGAGAGCAGCGCCATCAGGTCATACTGATGACCGAGATCAAGTGCGGACGTCGGCTCGTCGAGCAGCAGGAACGGCGACTGCTGGGCCAGCAGCATGGCGATCCAGGCGCGCTGACGCTCGCCGCCGGACAGATGATCGACCAGTGTTTCCGCATGCGGCTCGACATGCGTGAGCGCCATCGCCTCATTGACGGCGCGCCTGTCCTCACTGCGCCAGTGCCCGAGGGTGCCGCGCCAGGCGAAGCGGCCGAGATAGACGAGTTCCCTCACCGTCAGTCCGGCGACATTGGGTAGCCGTTGCGGCAGGTAGGCGATGGCGCGGGCCAGGTCGCGCTGGGACAGCTCATGCAGAGGCTTGCCGTCGAGGCTGACCGTGCCTTCATCCGGGCTCGCCTGGCGCGCGAGGATATTCATCAGTGTCGACTTGCCGGAGCCGTTGTGGCCGAGGATCACGGTCAGATCCGAGCGCACGATCACCAGGCGGTCGGCCTTGAGAACCCTGCGTGAGCCACGCCTGATGCTCAGGCCGGCGACCTCGATCGTGTTCACGGCCGGAATGAATGCGCTAGGCATGATGCTCCCAGTATTCCTTCTGTCGGCACAGGCGGACCTCCTCGCTCTGCTGCGTCGGGCAGGAGGGGCAAATGGCTCCATTGGCGCAGAGATAGGCCATGCAGCATGCTCTGCGCTCCAGGACCAGTTGCTCGCGCCCGCAGGAGAGTGTGATTGGCCTGAGCGCGCTCATAGATTCGAGGCCGGCGGCTTCAAGCCAGGCACAGGCGTAATCCTGCAACTCCGCGTTTCCAAAGCTGGCGTCGAGCCGTCCGAGGCGGAGAAGGAGACCGAGGAGTCTGTCCGCCAGAAGCCGCCTTGCGGTGGTCCGCTTCACAGTCGCGAACTCGTGCCTGTTGGTCTCCTTGGCGAGGCGGCTCATATCGGCCATCAGGGTTTCCGCAAGCTCCTGGAGCTGACAGCCCGCCTCGCGGATCAGGTGCTTTGTCGTCCCACGGGCACAGTGCGGCGACGGCAGGCGGAACCCGCCGATGCCTTCCGGTCTAAGGCGCTGGCTCATGCCGCCCACCTTCGGCAGCAACGAAAAACGGTGGACGGCCAGGAGGGCGATTGCGACCGGCTGCCAGTTGAGATGGTTCCAGCAGCTTGCGGACCAGAAGGCGGCCCCTGCCTCGAGATGGCCGTCTCTGATAGTGCCATATAGCTGCCGCAACGCAGCACGGTTGTCCGCGCCAGGTGATACCCAGCCCGTGGAATGGCCTCCCACCTCACCGTGGAGTATTGGCACAAAGCCTGCCGCGGCCTCGAACAGATCTTCGAGGTTCGCATTGTCCGCCACGATACGACGCCTGTTCCGCTGGTGAAGGTATTCCCTCCGGTCTTACGATAGGCCGGAGAGTTTTCCATTACAGTTTGCGGCTCAACCTGAGGCTAATTGTCCGGCGTTCGCCGTAATAGCAATCCCCACGGCCGAGACACGAAGTCAGGTAGATCTCATCCGCGATGTTCTGGATGTTGAGCTTGGCGGAGTAGTGCTCGGTCTCATACCCGATCTGCGCGTCGAAGAGCGTGTAGGACGGGATGACGTGATTGTTCCGGCCATCGAAGCTCTCGCCGACGTAACGCACGCCGGTTCCCACAACGAAACCGCGAAGTGCCGCATGGCGCGGCCGGTAGGTCAACCATGCGGAGGCCTGGTTTTCCGGCACGCTGGCAAGCGCGAAGCCGGTCGCTTTGTCCTCGGTCTCGAGATGGGTGTAGCTGGCGAGGAGCTCAAAATCATAGATCGCCGTCTGGATATCGAACTCGACGCCCTGAATGGCCGCTTCGCCGGTCTGAACATAGACTGGCTTCCCTGGGCCGTAATTAGGGTTGTTCACCTGCCGATTCTTTTGGTTGAGGTTGAACACGGAGGCCGTGAGAAGGGTCGGGATCCCCGGAATCTGGTACTTGACGCCTGCCTCGATCTGTTCGCCTTCGCTCGGAGCGTAGCGGAAGCCGAAACTGTCCGGCGCGAGCGGATCGAACGAGGTGGTATAGCTGACATAGGGCGCAATACCGGTGTCGAACTTGTAGAGAAGCCCGGCGCTGCCGGAGAACTTACCGGCCTCTGTGGCGAGTAGAGACGAGTCGCGGGTCGTCTGCGAGTAAGTATCGTGTCGGGCTCCGAGTGAGATGAACAGCTTGTCGTTGATGGACATGCGATCAATGACATAGAAACCGAGCTGCTCAATGTCCTGCTTCGGATTATTGATGCGCGCAAATGCCGGGATCCGGGCACCGTAAACCGGCGTAATCAGGTCGATAGGCGGCAGAGCGGCATACCCGACATCGCTATCAAGAGTGGCGTTCTGGTAGTCGAAGCCTGCCACTGCCTGGTGTCTGACGAAGCCGGTCGCGAAGTCTGCCCCAAGGCGTGCGTCGCTGACGAAGGACCTGGCATTATTGCGGGCGGAATAGAGTGTCCGGCGTCGCGACCGGCCGTCCGCTTCATAAGGAACGCCGAAGGCGGGCCAGATGTGGTCGTAGGCAGTCGAACTGACGGAATAACGCGCCCGCGCGTCGATGCTGAAGATCTCGTTGATGCGATGTTCCAAGATGCTCGTGACGGCTACTCCTTCGGGAATGTATTTGTCGAAGCCTGGCTCTCCGAAGAACTGGTGCGTTCCGATGAAATGGCCGCTCGGCGTCGGCAGCAGACTTCCCTGAATAGGCACGTAGCGCGATGTTGCCTGGCCGTCGTCCCTCTGGAAATTGCCCAGCACCGTGAGGCGCGTGTCATTCGTGGGCTGCCAAGCGAACGAGGGCGCGAGGACCAGGCTGTCGTCATCGACATGGTTGACCTGCGTTCCGCTGTCCCGGCCGATGCCGATGACCCGGTACTGCATGGTGGCCGCCGAATCAATCGGCCCTGTCAGGTCGAATCCGAGCTGCTTGCGGTTGAAGCTGCCGTACTCGACGAAGACCTCGTTGTTGCGCACCGGCTCGGGCCGCTTGCTGATCAGGTTGACGACGCCGCCTGTCGCGTTCGCGCCATAGAGGACCGAAGCCGGCCCCTTGATGACGTCCACACTTTGGAGTGTGAAGGGATTGATGCGGGGATTGTTGTAGAAGCCGAAATTGGAGCGGAGGCCATTGACGAGCTGAAGGGGCGCGATGCCGCGGATGAAGGAGTAATCCCCGCGCGTGTCCCGGCCATAGGCAGCGCTATAAACGCCGGGAACGTAGAGCAGAGCATCATCGACATCCTGCACGCCCTGGTCCTCGAGACGCTGCTCCGTCACGACGCTGACCGAACGAGGCGTCTCAACAATGGGCGCTTCCAGTTTGGTGGCGGTATTCGAGGAGGTGGCAATCGCCGCTCCCTTTTCCCCGCCCGACTGCTGAACGCTCCCGCTTTCGGCTTCGACAACAATAGGGTCGAGTTCAAGGGCCTCTTGAGCATTCGTAGGACAGGCAGCACCGAGCAGAAGGGCCGTCGAAACGCCTGAGCGCAGGATGAATTTCCGCGCCGCGAAGGTGCTCATTGTACTCACTGGTAGTCCTTCTGTTGGTTTCATCGTTGCTTTAGGCGCGGACCTGTCGGTAGAACCCTCCGACATTCGGACCATTCTGCCTTTTCGGGTTGTTGTCTCAGGATTTGCCGAACTGATCGGTTGCGCTCGACCTCCTCATCAAAGGTTGAAGTGTAGGGGCGCCGAAGGTGAGCTGCTGTTGCGGTATGGCCTCCGAGGCCGCGGGAAGGCTGGTTCCGGGAGCGGCGGCCAGAGCCGCCCGATCCAGGGCAGAATTCCCTGTGCCCGCGCCAGTCCCGGATGGAAGCCGGGGCCGCTGCCACCGCGCCACCCGTGTTCCCACGCGACGAGGAGGCCCGGCCCTGCCACGCTCGGACTCGCACCGACCACGGGCGCCAGGACGGGGCGCGGCAGAAGCAGTGCACGGATTACGTGTTGGCTTTGCGAGCCGTCGAAACCGGTCGACGCCTGCCAGACTGCGACCGGGCCATAGCTGCGCAAGCCCAGGGACGGGCTCCGGGGCTGGGCGACCGTAAGCGCTGCAGCCAAACCAAGGGCCGATCGTCGCCATCCGCCTTCGGTTCCGCGACGGACGGTCATGGGAGGGGTCATGCCGGATCCGATCTGATACTGCAAATGATTCTCATTCGCAGTATCACGCGAGGTGGTGAATGTCCACCGCCACACCCGCGAATTCATGGTGCCCACGCAGGATCCCCATGCGCCTGCTTCGGGCTGCGATCATGTCGCTGCTGCTCCTCGGCGCCCTTGCACAGGGGGACGGCCCGTACCGTCACCCATGCCATGAACCGGACCCGGGTTCCCGGGCTCCGAAGCGGGCGGTGGTGCTGACCAACGAGGGGACCGAGGCGCCCCTGGCGCTGGGGGTGGTACCTGCTGGTGCCGTTAAGTCATGGCTCGGCGAGCCGTGGTACGGCCACATCGCCCACGCAATGGCGGGAGTCGAAAGTGGTCGGCACGGAGCACGCGGTGAACCTGGGGCCGGTGGTGGCCCTGCAACCGGACCTGATCCTCGGCACCGAACAACGCCAAGGTCGCGGCGCTTTCAGTGGCGCTTGGCGATCGCAAGCGGGAGCGCATCTCCCTTGTGCGCTTCATGCCGGGTGGTGCGCGCATCCACCATAAGGACACGTTCGCCGGCGTCATCCTCGGCCAGCCGGTTGCCCAGCTGGGCGCCTCGGCCGCCCGCGCCGCCGACGGGCCGTACGAACGGAAGCGCAGGCCCCGGCGCGGCGGCCACGGCACCGCGTACAGCACGCGGATGACCTGACTCTTCAGTTGCGCTTCGACCAGCGGGCGATGGACGCCGCCGTTTCCGGGCGGTGCCGCCGACCGTCGGCTACGTCCCCGCAGCCCGTCCAGCCGCTACCATTTCAGGGCGTAGGAAACCGTGAACGTCGTTCCGGGTGCTCTTACGTGGCTGGTATTGCCCCCGTCCGGCAGGAGTTGGGCATGGACGGGATGGTAGTCGGCGTTCAGCAGATTGGCGATCCCGAGATTGAGCGTGCCGGGCCCGACCTCGAAGCTGGAAATCAGGTCCACCACCAGGAAGTCGTCGATTTCCTGGCCGGCGAAGCCGACGCCGGCATTGTGGGCGCGGTCGCGCACGCCCGAATACAGGAACTGAAGCCGGTTGCGCCAGCCGTCCGCGGGCGCGTACTCGGCATAGCCCGTGATCTTGATCGGCGGGATCCGGGTCCCATTGAGGGGCACGTAGTTGCCGTCCAGGTCGGCGTCGTTCTCGCCTTCGGTGAAGGTCAGGGTGCCTCCCAGGGTCCACTGATCGGAAACCGCCGCGTCCAATGCCAGTTCGAGGCCGTATGTCCGTTCCGGCGCACGCACCACGGTCGCGGTGAAGCCATTGGACGAGGCTCCCAGTTCCGACTCGGTGTAGAAGGCCGTGACGCTGCCTGTGAGAACGCCCCAGGTCGCGCGCGTGCCGACCTCGTAATTGTCCACCTTGATCGGCAGGAGCGTTGCCGAGTTCAGGGAGAAGCCACGCGGCGCGCCGCGCAACACAAGGCCCACATCCGGAAGCGAGAAGCCCTGCGACCAGTTGGCGAAGACGTCCACGTCCTTGGTCAGGTAGTAGACGGCACCGAGATTGAGGAGCGTGTCCGAGTAGCTCGCCGAGCCCGCGGCGATGCGGTTGCCTTGGCCAAGAGTGGTGAAATCGTCGTGCTCGGCCTTGATGAATTCCTGGCGGAGTCCGGCCCGTAGCACCAGATCATTGGTCGCCTGCCATTCGCCCTGGGCGAACAGGCCGACGGACGTGTGGGTAACCGGCGGCACGAAGGTGCGGTCGCCCAACTTGCGGAAGATCCGGCCGCTCGATGCGGCGAACACGGCGGGATCGTAGACCGTGGCGGGCTGGGCCGTCTCTTCCCTGTTGTAGTCGACGCCCCACAGGATCGTCAGGTCGTCCTTGCCGACCAGATTGACGGGCGTCTCCAATGCGACACGACCTCCGACGGTCTCGGATTCGAGGTAGGTCTGCGCGGCACTGTTCCAGACGGGAAGCGCCCGGCCGTCGAACGGGTAGAAGCGGGTCCGGTAGTCGCGGTGGTACGCTTGGGCGTGCAGCCGGCTGCCCAGCACGTTGCCGTGCTCGTAGTCGAGGCTGGCCAGGGTGTTGACGGTTTCGGGCTGGTCGGCCAGGACGAGGCCCTTGGTGGCGCGGGCCTTGACCCCTCCGCGCGGAAAAGCGACGACCGAGCGGTCCGACAGGTAGTCCGTATCCTGCTGCGTATCCAGGTGGTTGAATGTCAGGCTGAGCCGCTGCTCGTCCGACAGGCTCACCCCGATCTTGCCCAGCAGATTGAGTTTCCTGGTGTCCGAGAGGTCGCCCTGGCTCGGGTCGGGGGGGATGCGGTCGCCCTCGGCGTCGAAGAAGCCGCCGGTTTTCTCGGCCGCCGCCCTGAAGGTGTAGTCCACCTTGCCGAGGCCGCCGGTCACACCCTGCTGGATCCGCCCGGAAAGGGCGTCCAGTCCGGGGTTCGTGAGCGAAGTGGTGAGACCGGCCTCGGTGTCGAAGACCGGCGCCGGCCCGCCGGCCTTGCGGGTGATGATGTTGATGACGCCGCCCGAAGCGCCGTTGCCGTAGATGGCCGTTGCGCCGCGCACGACCTCGACCCGTTCGACCGCGGCAGGGTCGATGGTGAAAAGATCGCGCGAGACGTTGCGGGTGGTCGTCTGCGGCACGCCGTCGATCAGGACCAGGATGTTGCGGCCGCGAAGGGTCTGGGTCGAATTGGTGTTGCCGTGGGTGCTCGTCGCAAGCCCCGGAACCTCACGCGCCAGGATTTCGGATAAGCTGCGGGTCACCTTGGATTGGCGGGCGATCTCCTCACGGTCGATGACGGTGACCGAGCCCGGGATCGATTTGATGTCCTCCACACTGCGGGTCGCGCTTACGACCACGGATGGCAGTTCGTAGGTCGTCCCCTGCGCCGCGGCGGCGGTGGGGAGCAGGAAGGGCAGCGCGAGCGGGGCGAGCCAGGGGGCGCCCGTGGGGGTCTTTCGGGTCATGTCGGGCCATTCCTAGGAACCGGCCGCGGTGGCGGCCGGGAAATGGTGGTTCGGGGCGGTCCGGGTCAAAGGTAGTGCGAATGATTATCAATCGCATGGCTTTGTCAAGCCGACTTCGGCAAGCCGTCCGCACCTCCGCGTCAGCGCAGGGCGTATTCCACCGGCACCACGATCTCGACCAATTCCTGCCCCGAGTCGGGCGGCAGGGCCGGCAAAGGCGAAGCGCCTGCGACAAGCGCAACCGCCGCCTCGTCGAGGGCCTCGTGACCGGAACTGCGGTCCAGGCGGACCGACCGCACGTTCCCCTGCCGGTCGAAGGTGAACCGGACATGTGCCACGCCCTGCTGCCGGCGGCGCTCGGCCGCGCGCGGGTATTGCTTGCGCCGCTCCAGGTGCCTGAGCAGCAGCCCCTGCCAATTCGACGATGCCGGGCTCGGCGCCGCGGACGGGGTGCCGACGCCCGCCGCCGCGGACGGCGGTGGCGACGCCGATTGCGGCGGGGCGGCCGGAGCCTCGGCCGTGGGGGCGGGGACGCCGGCCTCGGGCGATGTGTTTGCGCGTGCCGGTGCGGCATGGCGGGGGAGCGCCGGCTTTTCCGGCTGCGGTTCCCGGCGGTGCTGCGGCGGCTTGGGTTTGGGCGGTGGAACGGCGGCCGGGACCGGCGATACCGGCGGCGCAGGCATCGGAACCGGC
Organism: Azospirillaceae bacterium; assembly: GCA_035645145.1. GTDB lineage: Bacteria > Pseudomonadota > Alphaproteobacteria > Azospirillales > Azospirillaceae > CANGXM01. The sequence continues at coordinate 102,968 of DASQNC010000071.1, forward strand.
TCGGGGATCGGAGTCGGTTCGGGTGGGGTGGGGTCCGGCTCCGGTGCGGACCCGGTGGTCTCCTGCCGCATCGGCCGGGGCTCGTCGGCCGGTGCGGGATCGGAAGCGGTCGGCGTCCCCACCGCCGGTGCGGGAGCCGCCCAGGGAAGGGCGAGGTCGATCGCCACCGCGGTTGCGATTGCCGGTTCGACGGGCCTTTGCCAGAGCATCGAAGCGACGCCCCCCGCCATGTGAACGGCCAACGCCACGAGAAGGCTGGCGCCCCAGCGGAGCCGGCGTCCGCCGAACCAAGGGTCCATGGCGGGGTGCAGCCCGGTCATGGACCCGGCGCCGTCTCCAGCCCGACCAGGGCCACTTTCAGGTAGCCGGCGGTGCGCAGGGCATCCATGACGCCCATGAGTTCGCCGTAGTTCACCTTGCGGTCGGCACGCAGGAACACGCGCTGCTGGCGGTCGGCCCCGGTCGCGGCGTCAAGCGCCGTTGCCAGTGCTTCGGGGGCGACCGGGCCGTCGCCCAACACCAGCGAACCGTCGGCCTGCAAGGTGAGGAACAGCGGTTTGTCCGGTCGGGGCTGCGGGGCGGCGGTGGAGGCCGGCAGCTCGACCGGCACGTCCACGGTCGCGAGCGGGGCCGCCACCATGAAGATGATCAGCAGCACCAGCATCACGTCGATGAACGGGGTGACGTTGATCTCGTGGTGCTCGACGAGATCGTCGTCGCCGGGATTCAGCCTGACGCCCATCGCCCTACTCCGCGGCGTTCCGGGTCCGCACCTCGGCCCGGTCGAGGTCGCGGGAGACCAGGCCCATGATTTCGGCCGAGGCGTCGGAGAGGAACCCCTTGTAGCCCGCGATCGTCCGGGCAAAGACGTTGTAGACCACCACCGCGGGGATCGCCGCGACCAGGCCGATGGCGGTGGCGAGCAGCGCCTCGGCGATGCCGGGCGCGACGACGGCCAGATTGGTGGTCTGTGCCCGGGAAATGCCGATGAAGCTGTTCATGATGCCCCAGACCGTGCCGAACAGCCCCACGAAGGGGGCGGTCGCCCCGATGGTGGCCAGCACGCCGGTTCCGGCGGCCATGCTCCGGGCGGCCTGTGCCTCGATGCGTTGCAGGCGCCAGGCGATGCGTTCCTTGATGCCGTCCGGTTTCCGCGTATCCGCCGACAGGTGCAGCTCCTGCGCGGCGGCGCGTGCCAATGCCGATGCCGCATCGCGCCGGGACTCGAGGCGTCCGGAGGCTTCCGCCAGCGTGCGCGCCGCGGCCAGGACCGCCAGGGCGTCGCGGGCCTGGCGTTTGGCGGCGGACAGCTCGAGGCCCTTGGCGAGCCACACGGTCCAGGTGAGCACGGACGCCAACGCCAGCCCGGCCATGACCGCCTTCACCACCCAGTCGGCGGCCAGGAACATGCCCCAAGGCGACAGGTCGTGCGGCAATGCCGCCGCAAGGGGCGCCATGCCGGGGGGCGCGGCCGGGGTGGCGGACACGGGCTGGGCGGCGGCCATGGACGGCCAAGCCAAGACGATGGCCCAAGCCAAGGCCATGGCGCGGTGCACGCCGATCCTTCTGCCGATCACGCTCATGTCCTGCGGCCTCCATAGGCGCCATCGCAAGGAATTCCGCGCGCACCCGGGCCCTCCCCGGCACGGTCCGGGGACAAGGGGGCGGTGCACGGGTGCGCGGAACCCGCGCCGGTTGCTACCGCCGAAAGGGCATGTTTGCAAGTCATTCTCATTCGCATCCTGGCGTGCCCGACCGGCCGGACCCCTATTCGGCCGCCCGCCGCACGCTGGACGCCGGCTGCGCCTTGCCCATCGCGATGCAGAGCGGGGTGCCGTGGACCGGATCGACGATCACGCGGCTTTCGACGCCGAAGACGTCGCGCATCAGCGCCTCGTCGATCAGCGTGGCCGGCGGGCCCTCGGCATGGACGCGGCCGTCCTTCAGCACGATCAGGTGGTCGGCGTAGCGCGCGGCGAGATTGATGTCGTGCAGGACGACGACCAGGGTGCGCCCCTGTTCCCGGTTGAGCCGCCGCACCAGGTCCAGGCAATCCAGCTGGTGCGCCAGATCGAGATGGTTGATCGGCTCGTCCAGGCAGACGACCGGGGCATCCTGCGCAAGCACCATGGCGAGCCACACCCGCTGCTTCTGCCCGCCCGACAGCGCGTCCAGACGGCGGTCGAGCAGATCGCCGATTTCGGTCGCCGCCACGGCGGCGGCGACGGCGTGCGCATCCTCGGGCGACCACTGCCGCAGGAAGGTCTGGTGCGGGAAGCGGCCGAGCTTCACCAGATCGTGCACCGTCAGGTCGTCCGGGGCCGTCGGGGTCTGGGTGAGCATGGCGACCCGGCGGGCGAGGTCGCGCTCGGACAGCCGGCGGATATCGACACCGTCCAGCAGGATCGTCCCGGCGCTGGGCGGCAGCAGCCGGCGGATGCCGCGCAGCAGGGTCGACTTGCCGCAACCGTTCGGCCCGGCCAGCACCGTGACCCGGCCCGCCGGCAGCGTCAGGGCGAGATCGCGCAGGACGATGCGGGCGCCATGGCCGAGGGTGACGTTGTCCAGGGTCAGCAGGTCAGCCATCGCTGCGCATCCGGCGGGTGAGGAGAAGGAGCATGTAGGGGGCGCCGACGAGGGCCGTCACGGTGCCGGCGGGGACCTCGATCGGGGCGAAGGCGATCCGGACCGCCAAGTCGGCGCCGATCACCATGACGGCGCCGAGCAGGGCCGCGGCGGCGAGGTTGGCGCCGGCACCGGGGCCGGCAATGCGGCGTGCCAGATGCGGCGCGATCAGGCCGACGAAGCCGATGCCGCCGACGAAGGCCACCGACACCGCCGTGAGCGCCGCCGCCAGGACGACGGCGAGCAGCCGCACCCGCGGCGCCGGCAGTCCGGCCGCCCGTGCGGTGTCGTCGTCGAGGTCCAGCGGATCGAGCCGGCGGGCCATGGCGGCGGTGGCGCAGAGCAGCACGACCAGGGGTCCCGCCACCATGCGCACCTCGGCCCAGGTCGCGGTGTTGACGGCGCCGGCCAGCCAGTGCATGGCCTGGCTCGCCCGGTGGATGGGGCCGACGACCAGCAGAAGGGTGATCCCGGCCTTGGCCAGGGCGGCCAGGGCCATGCCGAACAGGATCAGCCGGACCGGTGCCGCCTGCCCGCGGGCCAGCAGGAAAACGGCCGCGACCAGCGCCAGACCGCCCAGCAATGCCGCCAGCGGCTGCCAGTGGGCCCCGACCGTGGGCGCGCCGCCACCGTCGCCGAAAGCCGTCAGGAACAGCACGGCGCCAAGGCCGGCGCCGTCCACCACCCCGAGCACGCCGGGCGAGGCCAGCGGGTTGCGCGTTGCCCGCTGGAGCAGGACGCCGGCGACCGCCAGGCAGATGCCGGCCTGGGCGGCCTGCAGCGTCCGTGGCAGGCGGAACTGGCCGATGATGAGTTGGTCGGTACGGGGACCGTTGCCGAGGAGCGCATCGACGACGCGTGCCAGCGGCATCGTCGTGCTGCCGGTCGCGATGGAGGCGACGAAGACCGCCGCCAGGAGCACCGCCAGGCCCGCGATGGCCAGCTGCGCCCGTGGGCGCAGCTGCCGGGAGAAGCGGCCGAGTCGGAAGGTGGCGTACATGGCCGCTCCCATCAGGCCAGACGCCGGCGCAGCAGCAGCACCAGCACCGGGGCGCCGATCAGGGCGGTTACGGCGCCGACCGGGGCCTCGCCGGGGTGGATGACGAAACGGGCCGCGACATCCGCACCGACCCCCAGCAGCGCGCCCGCCACGGCGGCGACGATGATGCGGTCCCGGTGATGCGGTCCCGCCAGCCATCGGGCGGCATGCGGCGCCACCAGCCCGATGAAGCCGACCGGTCCGGCGATGGCGACGGCGCCGCCGGTCAGTGCGGCCGTCGCCAGGAAGGCGAGGCTGCGCACGCGGTGCAGCGGCACCCCCAGGTTGCGGGCGGTATCGTCGTCGGTGGCCAGGGTGTCGAGCGGCCGGGCCACGGCGAGGGCGGCGAGGAGGCCCAGTCCCAGGATCCAGCCGTTGGCGGCCGCCAACTGCAAGGGCCGCCCCTCGAACGAGCCGGCCAGCCAGAACAGCAGTTGCTCCAGCGACGCCTCGTCGGTCGTCAGAACCACCTCCACCAGCGACATCAGCAGCCCGGCGAAGGTCATGCCGGCGAGAACCGTGCGGGCCGGCGACATCGCACCGCCCGACACCGCGACCCCATAGACGGCGAGCGCCGCCATCAGCGCCCCGCCGGCCGCCGCCGCGGAAAGGGCGGTCAGTCCATCGACGCCGAGCCAGACGTTCGCGACCACCACCGCCAGCGCGGCGCCGGCGTTGAGGCCGAGGATGTCGGGCGAGGCGATGCGGTTGCGGGTCAGCGTCTGGATCAGCACTCCGGCCACCCCCAGGCTCGACCCCGCCACCGACGCCAGGACGGCGCGCGGCAGACGCAGTTCGCGCACCACGCGATGGTCCTGCGAGCCGTCGAAGGCGGTCAACGCGTGCCAGACCTCGGCCGGGCCATGGCTGTGCACCCCCACCGAGAGGCTCAGCAGCAGGGCGACCACGAGCATCGTGCCCAGGCCCAGGGTCGGTCGCAGCCACCTGCCCCCGATCCCATGGCGGGCAGCCATGTGCAGACTCATGCCGGTTCCGGTCAAACTTGCGAATGGTTATCAATCGCACTATCACGGCGGGGTTGCAGGTGTCCACCGTCGCCTGCCGGCGAAGATGCGGAGATCAACGAATGGTCCATTTGCGCCTGCTCCGGACCGCGGCCCTGTCGCTGCTGGTTCTCGGCGCCCTCGTCCAAGGGGGCCTGGCCCGCACCGTCACGCACGCCATGGGCCGGACCGAGGTCCCGGACGCCCCGAAGCGGGTGGTCGTGCTGACCAACGAAGGGACGGAAGCGCTTCTGGCACTGAAGGTGGCTCCGGTCGGCGCCGTCAAATCCTGGCTCGGCAAGCCGTGGTACGACCACATTGCCCCGGCCATGGCCGGCGTCGAGGTGGTCGGCACCGAACATGCCGTGAATTTGGAGGTGGTGGCCGCCCTGCAACCGGACCTGATCCTGGGCAACAGGCAGCGCCACGAGGAAATCTATCCGCAGCTCGGCGCCATCGCCCCGACCGTCATGTCCGGCACCCTGCGTGGGCGCTGGCAGGAGAATTTCACCCTCTACGCCGAGGCCGTTGGCCGGAGCGTCGACGGCGGGCGGGTGCTGGCCGCCTTCAATGCCAGGGTCGAGGCACTGTCGGCGGCGCTGGGCGACCGCAGGCGGGAACGTATTTCCCTCGTGCGCTTCATGCCGGGCGGCGCACGCATCTATTACAAGGACACGTTTGCCGGCGTGATCCTCGATCAGATCGGCTTCGCCCGGCCGCAAAACCAGGACAAGGCGGCGTTCGCGGACCGGGTGACCAAGGAGCGCATACCGGAAATGGCCGGCGACCGGTTGTTCTACTACGTCTACGAGACCGGCGACGACAAGGCGACGAGCGCCGAGAAGGAATGGACGGCCGAGCCGATGTGGCAGGCGCTGGACGCCGTCAAGGCCGGCAAGGTCCATCGCGTGTCCGATGCGATCTGGAACACGGCGGGCGGCGTCGTCGCGGCCGGTCTCATGCTCGACGACCTTGCCGCCATCTACGGGATCAAGTGAGACCTTGGCGAACACGTCCTTGCTGAACCTCGACGGCGCGGCGGCTGCCTATGCGGTGCGGCTCCGCCTCGGCCCCGCGCCTGGCGATGCGCCGCCGCTTGACGCCGCCGCGCTGACGACGGCGGACGGCGTGGCCCGCGCGATGGAAGGCCTGATGGCCCGCCATGCCGGCCGTGACCGGCGGGCGGTCGCTTCGCTGTGGACCAAGCACTATGTGGCGGCTGTGCTCTCCGCCCCCTTGGCCGCCCTGGCCTGGACCGGGGCCGGGCCCCTTGCGCCCGCCGCTGCCAGCCAGATCGATGTCGGGGCGGACGGCCTGCCGACCGCATTGCGGCTGCCGTCGGTCCGGCTGGCCGAAGGCGAAACGGCGCTGGCCGCCCTGTTCGGCGACCATCTGGCCCTGGTCTTCGCCGCCGTGGGCGGGGTTGCCGGGCTGTCGTTGCGCGTCATGTGGTCCAACGCCGGCAATCTGGCCGCCCACCTGCTCGATTGCCTGGAACAGGCACCGGCGGCGCCGGCGACGGTCGCGCCGCTGCGCCGGGCACTTCTGGAGCCGCAGCATGTGTCCTGGGCGGGCGGGACGAACCCGTTGCGCACGCCGGTGACCTGGCTCACGCTTGCCGAATCCGGCTTGCCGCCGCGGATACATCGGCGGCGCGTGTGTTGCCTGCGCCATCGTCTTGGCATGACCGAATGTTACAGTTGCCCGCGCTTGTCCGAGGCCGAGCGCAAATCCGTCCTGCGGCAGCGGGCAAGCTGAGTTCCTTTGGCTTCGGGACCATGCCGCACCTGGAATGGCTGGGCCGCGATAGCAAGCCCCGACCGCTGTCCCGGACCGGGCGGCCCAAGCCGCCACCAATGCAACGACGCGGGGACCCGCCCCGGCACCTAACCGAGCCTGGCCAGCACGGCTGCGATGTCCCGGTCCGAGTAGGGCTTCGCCAGGAATCCGAGCGGGCCTGTGGCGGAGGCCCGCGCCACGGTTGCGGGATCGGTGTAGGCGGTGGCGTAGATGCGGGCGGTTCCATGACGGGCGGCGAGGATCGCCGGCGCCGCAACACCGTCGCCGCCCCGGCCGCGGTTGATGTCCACCAGGGCCACGTCCGGGCCGTGGGCGGCCGCCGCCGCGTCGGCCTCCTGCACGGACGAGGCCGCGGCACAAACCACATGGCCCAGGTCCTGGACGACGTCGCTCAGGAACATGGCGGCGATCGCCTGGTCCTCGACGATCAGGACGCGAAGCGGCGTGCTACGCGGACCGGATCCTGCATTCAACCCGCCTGGGTGATCGGCGTCGGCCGGCAACGGTTTCCGCTCCCATCGGTTTTGCGTCAGGTCCGCGAAGTTGGGCCGAGTGCAATGGAGGCCCTTCTGCTCGAGAAGGACACGCGGCTCGCCGAACTGCACCACCGGGTGAAGAACAACATGCCGCGCGTGATGGCGCTGCCGGGTATCCGGGCCCGGTCTGCGGCCCGGTCTGCGGCCCGGTCTGCGGGTCGAGGTGGAGGACGACGGCCTGGGCCGGCCGGCATGTCGCTGGTGGCGAGTCTCGCCCGGCAGGCCGGGGTCGAGGTCGCGGTTTCCACCGGTCCGCAGGGGGGGGGACCCGGTTCGCCTTGACGGGGGATGAGGCCGGGGCCGCACCGGCCGCCCGAAAAGGTATACGGTCCGCGCTGCGTCGTGGCCCCTGTGGCGGGCAGGGGTTATGCTGCCGGGATCGCGGCAGCCGAAGTGGGGAGGACGTGCGATGACGGTGCGCGCCGTCACGTATTTCAACGGAACCTGGCACGAAGGCAATCCGGCCATCATGGGCCCGATGACCCATGCCTTTTGGCTTGCCTCCATTGTCTTCGACGGTGCGCGGGCATTCGAAGGCGTGACCCCCGACCTCGACATGCATTGCGAACGCGTGGTGCGTTCGGCCCATGCCCTGGGCCTCAACCCCATGCTGACGCCGGGCGAGATCCGGGAGCTGTGCGAGGATGGGGTGGCCCGGTTCCCCCGCGGCGCCGAGCTTTACATCCGACCCATGTTCTTCGCGGAAGGCGGATGGGTCGATCCCGATCCGCAGACGACGCAGTTCACGCTCGCGGTCTACGAGGCGCCCCTGCCCAGGGGGGGCTTTGCCGCCTGCCTGTCCAGCCTGCGGCGCCCGCTGCCGGGCACGGCCCCGACCGAGGCCAAGGCCTCGTGCCTGTACCCCAATGCCGGTCTTGCCTTGAAGGAGGCCAAGGGGAAGGGCTGCGACAACGCGGTCATGCTCGACCCGCTGGGCAACGTGGCGGAATTCGCCACCGCCAACCTGTTCATCGCCAAGGACGGCGCCGTCCACACGCCGGTGTGCAACGGCACCTTCCTGAACGGCATCACCCGGCAGCGGGTCATCCGGTTGCTGCGCAACGCGGGTGTCACCGTGCATGAACGGACGCTGAGTTGGCGCGAGGTGCTGGAGGCGGACGAGGTCTTTTCGTCCGGCAACTACTCCAAAGTCTCGCCGGTCACCCGCCTGGAGGGGCGCGAGCTCCAGCCCGGCCCCTATTTCCAGCGGGCGCACGAACTCTATTGGGACTTCGCCCACAGGTGAGCGCGCCGGATCCCGCCGCCGGGGCCGGCCCCAGCCGGGACACCCGCCATCTCGCCCGCGTGGTCGAGCATGGCCGCATTGATGTGGTGCTGGACGTCGGTGCCAACCTGGGCCAGTACGCCCAACGTCTGCGCCAGGGCGGGTATGCCGGCCGGATCGTTTCGTTCGAGCCCCTGTCCGTCGTCCATGCCCGGCTGCGGGAACTGGCCCGGCCCGATCCGCGGTGGGACATCCCGCCCCCTGTGGCCTTCGGCGACCGGCAGGGGGAAGTGACCCTGCTGGTCTCGCCGGAATCGGACATGTCGTCGGCCCTGCCGCTGTCCGTGGAAGCGGCCGAACTGCTGGACAGTGCCGTCCCGACGGGGACCGAAACGGTACGGCTCGCGCGGCTGGATCGCGAATTCGACCGCCATGTCCGGCCCGGCGAACGGGTGCTTTTGAAGATCGACACCCAGGGCACGGAACTGAGCGTGCTGGACGGGGCGGCGGGCGTGCTCGACCGTGTCGCGGTGCTGCAGATCGAATTGGCGCTGGTCCCGGCCTATGCCGGGGAACCCGACTGGCGGGCGGCGCTGGCGCGGGTCGAATCGCTGGGATTCGAGTTGGTGCTGTTCCTGCCCGGCTATTTCAACCGGCGCCGGGCCCGCCTGTTCTCGATGGACGGGGTGTTCGTGCGGCGCGACGCCGCCGTCTGACCGGGTTTGGAGGCGGCTGGGTAATCCGGCCGGGGATTTCAGGTTGGCCGGATCAATCCGGCCAAGGATTTCAGACCGGCCGGATCAATCCGGCCGGCAAGCCGTTACCACCGGGACTGCACGCATTGCGAGGAGCAGACCCATGCCGCAGCCGCAACCCATTCCCCCATCGCGGCCGCCGCTGCCCAACCAGGACCTGCCGAACCCGGGCGTCGACCAGCCGGCCCCGATCCCCGGTCCCGACCTTCCCAATCCCGGTGCCCCGGACCCGCTTGGCCCGGGTCCCCTCGGTCCGGGCCCGGGCCGCATTCCCGGAGGAATCTGAGCCATGGCCGAGGACCTGAGCAAGACCGAGGCCCGGCAGGGCCGCACCACCGGGCACGTCCGGTGGGTCCTGTTGATCGGCACCGCCCTGGCCTTCGTCGCCATGGCGGTCGTGTTCGGAGTGGTGAGCTGACGTTCCGGCCCCTCACCCGCGTCCCGCGGGCGAGGGGGTTCAAGCTTATTCCCCCGTTTGCAGCAACGCGCCTTCGTTCCGGGCGATTGCGAAGTGGCGCAGGAAGAATGCGACGGCGGCCGCCATATAGACGGCGTTGAGCCCGCATGCCGCGGCCAGGTGGTCCCAACGCACGGCGCCGTCGAACACCACCGCGCGCATGCCTTCGAACACGTGGGCCGACGGCAGCATCAGCGCCACCCATTGCAGCCAGCCCGGCAGGATCGACAGCGGATAATAGACGGCGCTGACCGGGGCGAGCATGAACACGGCCATCCAGGCCAGGCTTTCCGCCCCCATGCCATGGCGCAGGATCAGCCCGGTCAGGATGATCCCGATCGACCAGCCCATGACGATCAGGTTCACGAAGAACAGGGCCAGCGGCAGACCCAGCGAGAACACCGAGAACCCGTAGAGCGGGATGGCCAGCAACGCGGCCGGAACCACCCCGACCAGCGTGCGCATCAGGCTGGTCAGCATCAGCGCCACCACCCATTCCTGGGGCCGCAGCGGGCTGACGAACAGGTTGCCCAGGTTCCGGCTCCACATCTCCTCCAGGAAGCCGATCGAAACGCCGAGCTGTCCGCGGAACAGAACGTCCCACAGCAGGACCGCGGCGATCAGCACGCCGGCCCCTTGCGCCACCCAACCGGACGTGGTGGCCATGAACTGGTTGATGAACCCCCACAGGATCATCTGCATGGCCGGCCAGTACATCAGCTCGAACACGCGCGGCCATGAGCTGCGCAGCAGGTACCAGTGGCGCAGGACGATGGCGCCGATGCGCCGCGCGGCGGAACCGGCAACGGCGGCGTGGTCGGTCGATGCGGGGATCACGCGGCAGGGCTCCTCAATCCGCGGCCGTGGCCGTGCGCCGGTTGCGGGCGATGTCCAGGAACACCTCTTCCAGATCCCGGCGGCCATAGCGGCCGATCAGGTCGGCAGGGCTGCCGCTGTCCACGATCCGGCCCTGCCGCATCATCAGGACATGCCGGCACAACCGTTCCACCTCCGGCATGTTGTGGGACGCCAGCAGGATGGTGGCGCCCGTGCGATCCCGGTAGCGCTCCAGGTAGGTGCGGATCCAATCGGCGGTGTCCGGGTCCAGCGATGCCGTGGGTTCGTCCAGCAGCAGCGCCCGCGGCTCGTTCAGCAGGGCCTTCGCAAGGGCCACGCGCGTCTTCTGCCCGGCGGACAGCCGGCCCGCCGGCCGGTCGAGGAACCCCGTCAGCTCCAGCTCCGCCGTCAGCCGCGCGATGCGGTCCTTCAGCCCGTCCAGCCCGTAGAGATGGCCATAGACCATCAGGTTCTCGCGCACGGTCAGGCGGTGCGGCAGATCCACGTAGGGGCTGGAGAAGTTCATCAACGGCAACGCCCGGTGCCGTTCGCGCGCCATGTCCCGGCCCAGCACCACCACCCGCCCCGCGGTCGGGGTCAAAAGGCCGAGCAGCATGGAAATGGTCGTGGTCTTCCCCGCCCCGTTGCCGCCCAGAAGGGCGGTGATGCCCCCTTGCGGAACCTCGAACGAGATCCCGTCCACGGCGGTGACATCGCCGAAACGCTTCGTCAGGTTTTCGACTTTGATGGCGGGTTCGGGCATGAGCGGACAATATGGGCGTCGGGGGCCCACGCGCCAGGGCCGAACATCCGCGCTCCCGGGCCGGAGCCCCACGCGGTCCGCGGTCCGCCGTCCTTTCCGCTCGCCTGCACGGTCCTCATGCCCACCACGCTCGTCGCCACGGATGAAGCCAACGGCCGCGTCGGCCTTCGCACGATCATCCTGATCCGCTGGGTCGCCATCGCCGGTCAGCTTTCGACCGTTCTGATGGTGGAATTCGGCCTGGGCATCGACCTGCCGCTCTGGCCCGCGCTGGCCACCATTGCCGCCTCCGCCGTGCTCAACCTGGCGGCGCTGCTCCAGCGGCGGACGCGCCCGCGGCTGTCGGACCGGGATGCGGCGCTGTACCTGGCCTTCGACACGCTGCAGTTGGCGCTGCTGCTGTTTCTGACCGGCGGGCTGCAAAATCCGTTTTCGATCATGCTGTTGGCCCCGCTCACCGTTGCCGCCACCAGCCTGTCCAGGGGGAGTGTCGCGGTGCTGACCGGGCTGGCGCTGGTGTGCGTCGCCGCCCTGGCGGTGTTCCACCAGCCGCTGCACTGGCCGGGCGGGCAGGTGGTGCTGCCGCCGCTCTTCGCGCTCGGCCAGTGGCTGGCCTTGTCCATGTCGGCCACGTTCATCGCCGCCTATGTCTGGAGCGTGGCCCACGAGGCGCGCCGCATCTCGGGTGCCTTGTCGATGACGCAGATGGCGCTGGCCCGCGAGCAGCGCCTGTCGGCCCTGGGCGCGCTCGCCGCGGCGGCCGCACACGAATTGGGCACGCCGCTCGGCACGATCGCACTGGTGGCCAAGGAGATCGCCCGCGAGATCCCCGACGACGATCCGTTGGCCGAGGACGTGCAACTGCTGCAAAGCCAAGTGGCGCGGTGCCGGGATATCCTGGCCGAACTCGCCCGCCGGCCCGAGGCGGACGGCGGCGAACCGTTCGAGCGCCTGTCCGTCCGGGCCCTGATCGAGGCCGCCGCCGCACCCCACCGCCATCCCGGCAAGACCCTGGTCGTCGAGGCGGCCGGCGCGGACGACCTGACCGAACCGGTGCTGGCGCGCAGCCCGGAAATCCTGCACGGGTTGGGCAACCTGCTCCAGAACGCCTTGGAGTTCGCCGCATCCCGCGTCGTTGCCGAGGCGCGCTGGGACCGCAGCCAACTGACCATCGCCATCCGCGACGACGGCCCCGGCTTTCCACCGGGGCTTCTGAGCCGCATCGGGGAACCCTACCTGTCCCAGCGGGGGGTGAAGGGCACGCACATGGGCCTTGGCATCTTCATCGCCCAGACCCTGCTGGAACGCACCGGGGCCGAAGTCGAATTCGGCAACCGTACCGAAGGGGGGGCTGAGGTTGTTATCCGCTGGTGGGGTCCCATAATTACCACATGGACCAGAACACAGGCCGAACCATGACCAGCCCCACGGCTGATACCGGTGTCACGAAGCTGACCTTCACCGGCGACGCAGCCCGCAGCCTGTTGATCGTCGACGACGACGCGCCTTTCCGCACCCGCTTGGCGCGGGCCATGGAGAAGCGCGGTTTCGATGTGGTTGCCGTGGATTCGGTGGCGCTGGCGACCGAGGTCGCGCAGGAGTCCGCCCCCGCGTTCGCCGTGGTCGATCTCCGCCTGGGGGATGGCAACGGGCTGGAAGTGGTGAAGGCCCTGCGCGATGCCCGGCCGGACGCGCGCATCGTCATGCTGACCGGATACGGCAACATCGCCACCGCGGTGGCGGCGGTGAAGCACGGCGCCGTCGACTACCTGCCCAAACCGGCGGATGCCGACGCGGTGGAAGCGGCCCTTCTTGCGGATGGGCGTACGCTTCCACAGCCGCCCGAGAACCCCATGTCCGCGGACCGGGTCCGGTGGGAGCATATCCAGCGCGTGTTCGAACAGTGCGACCGGAACGTCTCCGAAACCGCCCGGCGCCTGAAGATGCACCGGCGGACGCTGCAACGGATCCTGAACAAGCACGCACCCCGCGGCTGAGTGCGGCGGGTCGGCGCGGGGTATTCCGGCGGACTCCGGGATCCGATGCCCCTGCGGCCTGGGTGTAAGATCATCCAATGAAATAGACGCCGGAAGCCTTCCTTTTGCTTTCGGTATGGGGGGCGAATTCGCCCCCACCAAGCATTTACCCCTTTCTTGTTGATGGGGGTTGCTCTCCTGTCGGCGGAACAATCCCTGCCGGATCACATTTATGATCGCCGTGAGCGCTGCGGACCGCCGGCTCTATTGATTGGTAAGCCGAAGTATTATTTGGCTCGAAGGACCGTGCGAAGCATTTTCCGAGCATCAGTCGCTCCATCCGAAATCAGACGTCCCCTCGCCGTCTAAGGAGCAGCCATGGTTTCGCACGTCGGTTATGCGGCCGAACGAGAACGCACTGTCCGGGCAGGCCGCCTGACCTCACCCGCACCGGTTCTGGCGCTGGGCGACGTGGCCGCGTGCCTTCTGGCCTTTCTGGTATCGAGCGTACTGGTCTTCGCTGCCATCGCATGGGTCGAGGCGGGGCGCCTGCCCGCGCGCCTGGACACGCTGATCCTCGAACGGTTCAAGCCCTTTGTGGTCTTCATCCCGTTCCTGGTCTTCTGGTTCGGCACCCAGGGCCATTACAAGCGCGGGCTGCCTTTCTGGACCGAGGCGAGGCAGATCGCCGGTGCCGTGCTGATGCTGGCGCTGATCGACGGCTTCAGCCAGTACGTCTCCCAGGAGCTCTATTCCCGTCCGTGGTTGGTTTTGAATTGGGTGCTGGCGGGCCTCTTCCTGTTCGGCGGCCGGATTGCTTTGAAAGCGGTCATGCTGCGCATCGGCGTGTGGCAGATGCCCACCGTGGTGGTGGGGACGGCGCGTACGATCGCGGAGGCGGTCGCCGCCCTGGGGTCGGAACGGCTGCTGGGCTATCAGGTGGTCCAGCGGGTGGACATCGAAGGGCCCAACGGCGTGGTGCCGACGGTGGACGAGTTGACGCCCTTCCACGCCCCCCATTTCGTGGTGATCGCGGCGGACGCCGCGAACCTGCCGCGGGTCGAGCCGCTGATCGGCGAACTGCACCGCCGTGGCAAGCCGTTCGCCATCGTGCCGCCGCTGTCCGGCATCTCGGTGCTGAACATGAAGGCGCAGGGGTTTTTCAGCCACGACGCGGTGCTGCTGACCGCCCCCAACAACCTTGCCAGCACCCATGCGCGGATGATCAAGCGCACGTTCGACCTGGTGGTGGCCGGTCTGCTCGTGGTGCTGCTGTCGCCGGTGTTCCTGTTGCTGGCCTATCTGATCCGGCGTGACGGCGGGCCGGCGTTCTACAGCCAAAAGCGCATCGGCCGCGGCGGACGGCTCATCAACTGCCTGAAGTTCCGCAGCATGGTGCCGAACGCCGAGGCCGCGTTGCAGGAGCTGCTGGACCGGGATCCGGCCGCGCGGGCCGAGTGGGACGCCACGCTGAAGCTCAAGAACGATCCGCGTATCACGCCCGTCGGCCATTTCCTGCGCCGCACCAGCCTGGACGAGCTGCCGCAGCTGTTCAACGTGCTGCGCGGCGAGATGAGCCTCGTCGGCCCGCGGCCCATGCTGCTGGAGGAGCCGCCCAAGTTCGGGGCCGACATCGTCTACTACTACGAGGTCGATCCCGGCATCACCGGCCTGTGGCAGGTCAGCGGGCGCAACGACGTGGACTATAAGCGCCGCGTGCAGTTGAACAGCTGGTACGTGCGCAACTGGTCGCTCTGGTACGACATCACGATCCTGCTGAAGACCGTTCGCGTGGTGCTGACCCGGGACGGGGCGTATTGAGATGGGCCTGCCGTCCGCCCTGCGCGCCGATGCCGCCGCCGGCCGCCTCGTCGGCCGCGCGCCGCGGCCGGGCGATGCCGATATCACCGACCCGGGCTTCCCGCTGTTCCTGGTCACGGTGCTGACGTTCTTCCCGTACTTGTGGCCCATGGAATACACGGGCCTGAACAAGTACTGGACCTTCGTCCCGCACCTGATGTTCTCGATCGGGCTGGGGCTGTTCCATTTCCTGTTCTGGGCTTTCTACCGGATGCTGTTCCCGGCAGTGCCGGTGCGTTTGCCTGCTGCCGATACCCGGTTCGAGCACCTGTTCTTCCACATCTGCCGCATCGCGGTTTTCATCGCCATTGCGGCGGATGCCTATCTGGTCGCCCTGGCGAGCACACGCCTCGGCGACAGCATGTGGGCGCGCAAGGCGATTGTGGCCGAAGGCGGGGGCGTCTTCATCTTCACCCAGCTGCACGTCTGGTTCCTGGGGCCGTTCCTTGCCCTTGGCCTGCTCCAGGGGCGCAAGGTCGTGCTGCCGGTCGTGATCCTCGGCGTGCTCGCATTCCTGCGCGCGGTTCTGGTCTCCGAGCGTCTGGCCCTGATCGAGTTCGCGATCCCCGTCGTGGTCGTGCTGGCCATGATGGGCATCGTTCGGGTCGGCTGGGGACGGCTGGTCTTCCTGGTGCTTTTCGTCCCGATCTTCTTCCTGTGCACCGAGATTTTCCGCAGCTTCTACGTCAAGTTCGTCGACGTGAGCGGCGACTGGACCGGCCTGTCGTTCGAGTTCGTCCTGGCTTGGAACCTGGAACGGTTCTTCAGCTACTACGCGGACGTCACGAACAAACTCTACTTCATGCTGTCCGAGCAGTACTTCTACATCGGTGACTTCTGGGCCAGCGGGCTCACCCGGATCCTCGCCCGCTTCGGCATCGGCGAGATCCCGGAGTTCCTGCCCATTTTCCACGCGTTCGAACGTTTCGGCGTGCGCAACGTCGAACTGACGAACCCGGGCGGCCTGCAAAGCTTCCTGGCCGACTTCGGATGGTGGGGGATCGGGGCCTACGGGCTTTTGATCGTCCTGCTGCTGACGGCGCACAGGCAGATGCGCCTTGGGCGGGCCTTCGCCTACGGCGCCTACCCGGTGCTGTTCGTGACGTTCAGCGACCTGGTGCGCCTGGTCTATGTTTACGAGTCGCGGTCGGTGTTCCCGATGATCCTGTTCCTGTTGTCCTACGTCGCCGCCCGGTTGTTCAGCCTGTCGCACGACACACCCCGCGTGCGGTTCAGGGCGACGGCCTGAGGCGGCCACGACTTGACAATGGAACCGCGGAGTTAACGCGGCCGCACCGGGGCTTGTCCCGGGGGGCCGGTGCTAAAGTCCCCGATCCCGCTGCCCGACAGAATGTAACCGCATGCCCTTGCTGCGCACGATCGTCCGTTCGACGCTGGAAGACTACACCGCGCCGCTGCAGGAGGCGTTGGACGCGGTGCATGCCGCCGGCGGGGGCGAGGTGGCCCTGACTCCGGGCGCGTTTCCTTACAGCGGGAACCTCCGGCTACGCGACCGCACGACTCTGCGCGGCGCCCCGGGCAGCACGCTGGTGGCCCGCAATCCGGCCGCCAGTTCGATCCTGGTGTCGGGAGAGGATGTGGCCGTCCGCGACTTGACGCTGACGGGATCCGCGCAGCAGCGCACCGGATCGGACAACGCGATGGGGATCCGTGCGGCCGGCTGCACGCGGCTGACGATCGAGAATGTGGCGGTCCGCGGCACCGCGGCTGCCGGGATCCTGCTGCGCGCCTGCTCGGATTTCCGGATCAACGGCTGTACGGTCGCGGCCACGCTGGCCGACGGCATCCACGTCACCGAACGGTCGCATCACGGCACCATCACGGGCAACCGCCTGCTCGGCACCGGGGACGACGGGATCGCCTGCGTCGGCTACGAAAAGGACGGCGGGGTGGTCTCGCACGTGACCATCGCCGGGAACGTGGTCAACGGCGGGCGGGCCCGTGGGATCGCATGCCTGGGGGGGCACCACGTCACCATCTCCGGCAACGTGATCTCGGACACCGCCGCCGCGGGCGTCTACGTCGTCCAGGAACCCAGTTACAACACCTACGCGTCGCGCAGCGTCGCCGTATCCGGCAACGTCATGACCAACGTGTCGCAACGGGTCGGGCACGGCGGCATTTTCATTCGCGGCGGTCCCGGCACCCGGCGGACCCGCGACGGGCAGACCCTGACCAACGCGGTTGAACTGGTGACGCTGACGGGCAACATCCTGGACGGCAGCCGGAACGACGGCCTGTTCGTCGGCGAAAACACCCGCTGGGTCGTCGGTCGCGGGAATCTGGTATCGAACATCGTGCGCCGTCCGGTCGCCGTGTCCAACGAAGGCAACGATGTCGAGGCGGTGGTGGTGCAATGACCCACGTCTGCGCCGTCATCCTGACCTGGAACCGGAAGGACCTGCTGGCCCGGTGCCTGGCGGCCATCGCCGCGCAGTCGCGACCGCCGGACAGGGTGGTGGTGGTGGACAACGCGTCCACCGACGGCACCGCGGAGATGCTGGCCGCACAGGGTTGGGCGGCGCGCCTGCCCCTGGTCCACCAGGTGTTGCCCGGCAACCTCGGCGCATCGGGCGGCTTCAGCGCCTGTTTCAAGGTGGCGGCCGAGTGCGGCGCGGACTACGCCTGGATCATGGACGACGACGTGATCCCCGATCCGGGCGCGCTCGCCGGTCTGTTGCACGCTGCCGCCACGCTGGACGAACCTTTCTCCTACCTTGCAAGCCGGGTCCTGGGGCCGGACGGCGCGTCCATGAATGTGCCGGAGCCCGACACCCGCGGCAGCGACGACCGCTATCCCGATTGGGACCGCCGGCTGGACGACGGTCTGGTCAAGATCCGCCGTTCCACCTTCGTTTCGATTCTTGTTCCACGTGAAACGTTGGCCCACATCTCCCCGCCCTCGGCGGATTTCGTCATGTGGGGCGAGGATGCGGACTGGACGCTGCGGGCCACGTCCTGGCGGCCGGCCTGGATCGTCGGTGGCAGCCGGGTCGTCCATGCACGGGCCAGCTACGGCCCGCCCGACAGCCCGAACGAGGCCGATCCGGCCCGGGTGGGGCGTCTGTTCTACCTGTACCGGAACGAAGTCTACATCGCGAGCCGCCACTACGGCATCGGCGCGGTCGTGCGCGTGGTGGCCGGCAATCTCCGGCGCGCGGTGTTGGAACTGACGCAACGTCCGGTCCGCTGGAACCGCATCGGTGTCGTGCTGCGCGGCCTGGCGGCCGGGATGCGGTTCAAACCCCGGGACCTGTAGGGCCCCGGCGCGGCTTCGTCGCCGCCTCACCTGTTTGTTTGTCCGCGCGGCTTCGTCGCCGCCCCGCCTGTTTGTTTGTCCGCGCGGCTTAGTCGCCGCCCCGCCTGTTTGTTTGTCCGCGCGGCTTAGTCGCCGCGCGGGCGCGGTTCGGTCAGGCGGCGTCCGGTGACGCTGAAGTGCAGCACTTCGACGATGTTGGTCGCCAAATCGCCGATCCGTTCCAGGTTCTTCGCGATGAAGGCCAGTTGGGTGCACGACGGAACGGAGTCCGGATTGGCGCGCATGCAGGTGGTCGTTTCCTGGCTGGCCGCCAAGTACAGCTCGTCCAGCTCACGGTCGCCGCGCCACACGGTTTCGGCCCGCTCCAGGTCCATCTTGGCGACGGCGTCCAGGCACGTGTTGAGCTGCGCCTGCACGCGGCGGCCGAGCTCGAGCACCGACCGGGTGGGAGGGGCCGGCGGCTCGCGGAGCAGTTCGATCGTGCGTTTGGCGACGTTCTTGGCATAGTCGCCGACCCGCTCCAGCCACGCCGCCATTTTCAGCGACGACAGGACCTGGCGCAGGTCGACCGCCAGCGGCTGCCGCAGGGCGAACAGGCGCAGGACAAGCCCTTCGATCTCCATCTCCAGCGCGTCCACCAGCATGTCCTGGCGGACGACGGTGGCCGCAAGCTCCGGATCGCGGGTCTCGAGCGCCCGGATGGCATCGGCAAGCTGGGCTTCGCAGCGCCCGCCCATTTCGAACAGCAGGTTCTGCAGCCGTCTCAACTCATCGTCGTAGGCGCGGACGATGTGGGCATCCTTCATGGTGGCGCGTCCTTCGATGACCCGTACCTGTTTACGGCGCGCAGCATAGCCTGTCGGCCCCGCCGCGTGTCATGAAACATGAATGAATATGGGGCGGGCCCTGCGTCCGCAGGACCCGCCCCATGCGGTCGATGACGGTCCGGGCTTAGCCGTCCAGTGCCATCGTCTGCATTTGCCCGTCGAAGGGCTGGTCCAGCACATCCATGGTGATGGTGCCGTTCCGGACCATCGGGGTCATGGCCGACAGCTCGTTCTCGCCGTTCACGATCACCGAGTGGACGTACAGGTTCCGGTCCTTGCCGATGCCGCCGTAGGCGTCGTTCAGGAACTGGATCTGCAGGTTCTTGGTGCTGTCCGGCAGGTCGGACTTGAAGGTGAAATCCTGCCAACCGGCTCCGTACTTGGCGGCGACCGTCTGGATCGCCCCGACCTGTTTGCCGTCGGCGAGCAGGCGGAATTGCGGGGCGCCGTTCCACGCCGTGCCGGATGCACGGACCACGATGGTGTCCAGCGCCGGCTCCGCATTGGGCAGGTCGACCACCAGCGAGCCGTTCGTCTTCATGACGTCCGGCGTGCTCTTCAGGACCTTGCCGTTCAGCGAAACCTCGCCGACGTGCAGGTTGCGGTCCTTGTCGGCGGAACCGCCGTACAGGTCGTTCAGGAACTGCACCGCCATCCTGTCGGCGTTGTCCGCCAGATCCGTCTTGAAGATGTAGGTGTGCCAGCCCTGCTCGTTCTGCACCGCCACCGTCTGGTCCGGCGCGATGGCCTTGCCGTCCACCAGCAGGCGGAAGGCCGGGTCGCCTTGGTAGCTGTCGGCGGCCACCTTGACGCTGATGGCATCCGGCCCGGTGCCGACGATCGTCGTCCCGGGCGGAACCGGGGCGGGCTGGTTCGGCAGGTCGACCAGGAAGTCCCCGTTCTTGCTGACCAGGGTGGCCCCGGTCTTCACGGTGCTGCCGTTGACCTGGATGTCACCGACGACCAGGTTGCGGTCGCCCTGGCCGGCCACGTAGTTGTCGTTCAGGAAGCGGACCGACAGCTTGTCCGGATCGACCGCGAAGTCGGTCTTGAAGATGAAGGTCTGCCAACCGTCCTTCTGCTGCACCGTCACGGTCTGGGTGGTGCCCAGCTTCACCCCGTCCACGTACAGCTCGAACTGCGGATCACCCTGGAAGCTCTGGGCGGCCATCTTCAGGCTGATGGCGTCCGGGCCGGTGCCGATCACGATGTCGCCCACGGGCGGCGGGTTGTTCGGGGGCGGCGGCTCGGTCGGCGGCGGGGTGCCTGGGCCGGTGTAGGGCGGAATCGTCTGCTGGCTGTTGTTCTGCACCGTGACCGTCGATGCCGACGTGTTGTGGTAGGTCACGATCGGCCCGTTCAGGCCTTCGTAGATGTTGTCCCTCACCACCACGCCCTTCGGACCGTACATCAAGTGCACGCCCGAGCTGCCGGCGCCGTCGAACGCATTGTCTTCCACAAGCACGTTCGAGGTGTTGCCGCCGGTCACCAGGACCGCGGACTTGCGCGAGGCGTCGACGTGGTTGTCGCGGATCACCACGCCGTTGATGGGGTAGGTGCCCGAGTTGTAGACCATGATCGAGCCATGGCCCGAGTTCGTGCCGCCGGCATCCGTCAGGTGGTTGCCCTGGACCAGGATGTTCTTGGCGCCGAAGGTCGAGTACGCGCTTTCGCTGGCGACGTAGACGCCGGCCCGGTCGGCCGGGCTCTTGATGTCGTTGTTCAGGATCTGGACGTTCTCGCCGCCCACCACGGTGATGCCGCGGGCCCACTTGTTGTCCATCACGACGTTGTCGCGGATGACGATGTCCTTCACCACGCCGCCGTGCTTCTGGTAGCTGACGACCGAGATCCCGTCGTCGCCCGACCGCACCACCCTGTTCTTCTCGACCAGGATGTTGCCGGACTCGTTCACCATGTGGATCGAGTCCGCATTGGTGTTCGTCACGGAGTTGCCGCGCACCGTGCCGTGGTGCGCATTGTCCATGATGATGCCGGCCGAACCCGACCCTTCGATCTTGATGTTTTCGATCGTGAAGTTGGTGGTGCCGCTCAGGATCAGCTTGGCGCTGTTGTAGGTCTGCATCCGCGAGCTGGCCACGCAGGCCAGCTTCAGATTGCTGATCTCCACCCCGTTGCCGTTCAGGTACAGGGCCGAATTGGACGGGACCGAGGCTTTCAGGACCGAGCTGTCGCCCTCACCGAAGATGTCGATCGAGGTGGCCCTCAGCACACCCGAGTGCATGAAGGTGCCGGCCGGGATCTTCACGTCCAGACCATGCGCCCTGGCGTAGTCGAACGCACGCTGGATCGCCGCGGTGTTGTCCGTATAGCCGTCGCCCTTGGCGCCGAAATCGGTGATCGAGACGTAGGTGGCCGTTGCCATGTTCAAACCTCGTACAAGTGTTCGGCCGTGCGGCTTCCCGCATCGGCAACATTCTGGCAGTCGGATCGCTAAAGGACTGAGAGGGACTGCCGTTGAACACAACTTCGACGGTGCAAATTAACGGAATCTGAATGGCGAAACTTGTCACAGACTATCGTATAACGAGTGGGTGCTTGTTTTCTGAGTTTCGAATGCGGAATCTACGTCGGGTTGCGCGGTACACTTTGTCATTTCCTGGGCGCGGCTCCCGTCGTGTGCACAAAAAAACGGGGCGCCAAAAGGCGCCCCGCTTCCGAACCGGTTCCGTGCGATTGGATCAGGCGGCCTGACCGCCTTCGATATGGTGGACTTCCTGGAACGCATCCGGCGGCGCGCTGTCGGGCACGAAGACGGGAGCCGGCGCCGCGGGGGCGGAAGGGACGGAGTCGTGGATGGCCGGGGTGGCCGCCACCTGCGAGGCGTGGACCTGCTCGTTGCTGACGGGCGGTTGTGCCGGTGCCGGTGCCGGGACGGGGGCTGGCCCGTGGTTCGGGGCGCCGGACAGGTCCATGTCCACCGACCCGTTGCTGTGCAGCTTCCGCCCGTCGTCCCACAGCACCTTGCCGTTCACCGACACCTCGCCGACCGAGAGGTTGCGGTCCTTGCCCTTGGCGCCGCCGTACAGGTCGTTCGTGAACGCGACGCTCAGGGCGTGGGCGTCGGCCGCGATGTCCGTCTTGATCAGGAACGTCTGCCATCCGGCGCCCTCGTCGACCGCGACCGGCATGGGAGCGGTGACCGCGTGGCCGTCGACGGCCACCTGGAACTCCGGCCGTCCATTCCAGGCATTGCCCGACACCTTGAGCATGATGGTGTCCGGCCCGTCGCCGACCACCACCGGCGGGATCTGGCCCGCCGGATCGCGGGGCGGGTCCGTGGGGGCCGGGGTCGGCCGCGTGCCGTCGGGGATCTGGGCGGCGTGGTTGCCGGCCAGATGGATCGTGGCCGACCCCGTCTTGTGGTACGCGATGAACCCGCTCTTCAGATCCTGGTAGGCGTTGTCGGCCACGACCAGATCCTTGGCCGGGCCGATGACCTGCACGCCGGACGTCTTGGCGCCGTTCAGATCATTCTCGACGATCTTGATGTTCCGGTTGTTGTTGCCCCAGACCAGCACGGAGGACTGGCGTGAATCCTCGACGTGGTTGTCGCGGACCACGATGTCCTGGTTCGGGTACTTGCCGGAATGATAGATGGTGATCCCGCCATGGCCGGATTTGTGCCCGCCGGCATCCACCAGGTGGTTGCCCTGGACCAGGATGTTCTTGGTCCCGAAGGTCGAGTACGCGCTTTCGCTGGCGATGTAGATGCCGCCGCGATCGGCCGGGCTCTTGACCTCGTTGTTCAGGATCTGGACGTTCTCGCCCCCGATCACGGTGATGCCGCGGGCCCACTTGTTGTCCATCACGACGTTGTCGCGGATGACGATGTCCTTCACCACGCCGCCGTGCTTCTGGTAGCTGACGACCGAGATCCCGTCGTCGCCCGACCGCTCCACCCTGTTCTTCTCGACCAGGATGTGGCTGGACTCGTTCACCATGTGGATCGAGTCCGCATTGGTGTTCTTGACCAGGTTGTTGCGGATGACGCCGTTGTGGACGTTGTCCATGATGATCCCGGCCGAGCCGGAACCCTCGATCGTGACGTCCTCGATCCTGAACTTGTTCGTGCTGGTCACGATGACCTTGGCGCTGTCGTAGGTGCGGTGGCGGCCGCTGTCCACGCAGCTCAGCTTCAGGTCCAGCAATTCCATCCCGTCGCCGCGCAGGTGCAGCGCCGACTTGCCGGGCGAGGTCGCGCGCAGCTCGGAGGCGTCGCCCTCGCCGAAGATGGTGATGCTGTTCGCCTTCAAAGTCCCATTGTGCAGGAAGGTGCCGGCCGGGACCTTCACGGCCACGTTGTGCGCCTTGGCGTGATCGAACGCGCGCTGGATCGCCGCGGTGTTGTCCGTGCGACCGTCGCCCTTGGCGCCGAAATCCGTGATCGAGACGTGGTTTTGGGTGGCCATGGCCAAACTCTCCCATTGCATCGAAGCAGCGGGGTGATGCCGAACGAACTGGCATCGTCCCCGGTCCGGGCCTGTTGTGTGCGGCCCGCCTGGACGCAAGTTCGGGATTTTATGCTTAAGCGAAGGTAAATCACGGGCCGGGCTGCGGGCCGTGGAGCCGGGATATAAGCGCTTGTTTGTAGATATCTGTTACACCGGGGAGGCTGCGATGGGCGATTATTGAAAGGCGGGTTGGATTGTTCGACTTTCGACCTGCCCTGTCCCTTCATTTTCCAGAATTGGGTGTTTTTCCTGTTCCTGATGTCACTCATTCATAAGATCGACTCAAGGGACCGGCGGACTTTTTTGTGACACCCGGCAATCGGGCCGACCTGGACGGTTCGCACCACGAATGCGGGTCGCCGACGCCATCGGCGGCCGCTGATTCGCCCAAAGCGGGCCCCTTCCCCTCCCGGCCGCAGCCCCTCATCGGGAACCCGGTGCCCGGTAGCAAGGTTGGTTGCAGGCGGAAGGAGGTCCAAACCCATGCGTGCGATGCTTGTCGCCACCGCTGTGGCCATTATGACGGGTGCCGTGATTCCGGGGCCCGCCGACGCCGATGACACGAAGCCCCCGCCGCCGCGGATCGAAGCCGGGGCGGATGGGGAACCGACCGTGGTGCACGAAGGCGAGGCGTCCTTCTACGGCGACCGTTTCCACGGCCGTCCCACCGCAACCGGCGAGCGCTTCGACCAGAACAAGCCCACCGCGGCCTCGCGCGAACTGCCGCTCGGAACCAAGGCGACCGTCATCAACCAGGAGAACGGCCGCAGCGTTGATGTCATCATCAACGACCGGGGACCCTATGCGAAGGGCCGGGTGATCGATCTGTCCAAGGAGGCGGCCCGGCGTCTGGACATGATCGAGGAAGGCACCGCCGAGGTGCGGGTCGAAATGAAGCCGTCCGAGCAACCGACCGAAAAGGCCCGTGCGAAGGTGGAGGAGAAGGCCGAGGAGCTGGTCGAAACATCGGCCCAATCCGGCGAGTCCGACGGGCCCGGCCAGGCTGCCGCGTCGGGGGCGACGCGCTAGCGCGAGGTTCCGGTCCTGCGCGGTCGTTGGTGCCGCCACCCCCTGCGGGTAGGGCGGATCTGCTGTTGCGTGGCGAGACGTCCCGATCCGGTGTCCTGTTGCCACCTCATCCCGGCTCGGGATGACAGAAGATCGGGAGGACACGATGAACCGGCGCTCGATGATGCCGAGCCTGTTCGGGGCGCCGCTCCCCGCGTCCCGCGGAGGTGACCCGTTCCTGACGCTCCACCGTGAGATGAACCGCCTGTTCGACGACATCATGCGCGGTTTCCCGGCCGCCGTTCCGGACCCGACGGCCCCGAACCCGGCGATGCTGACCCCGAGCATGGACGTCAGTGAGACCGACCGCGAAATCAAGGTTTGCGCCGACCTGCCCGGTGTGTCGCCCGACGATGTCGAGGTGACGCTCGAGGGTGACATGCTGACGATCCGGGGGGAGCGGAAGGCGGCAACCGAGGACAAGGGGGAGAACTGGCACCTGGTCGAGCGGAGCCACGGGTCCTTCACCCGCACCATCCCGTTGCCATTCCGAACCGATCCCAACGCGGTCCAGGCGGATTTCGAACACGGCGTCCTGACAATCACGCTGCCGAAGCCGGAGGCCAATCCGGCGAACCGGACGCGGATCCAGGTTCGGGCCGGCACCCGGACGACGGATACCCAGGACGACACGGGCCTGTCCGGGGCCGCCGACGCGATCCGGGCGGCAAACGCCGCCGACGGTGCCCCCATCCAGGACATCGCCACCACCGGACCCGCGGAAGACACGACCGGGCGCGGCAAGACCTGACGCGGCGCCCTTTCCGCCGTGCCCGGTTTCGCAACGCCGTCGAAGCCGGGCACGCCGGCCAGTCCTAATCCCCGTCCACGCCTAATCCCCGTCCACGCCTAATCCCCGTCCACGGTGGTGACGCGGGGGGCCGCCGCCGGCACCTCCACCGCGCGTCTCCGCTCGGCCAGCGCCATTTCCACGGTCCGGCGGAAGCGCTCGCGGAAGATCGCGGCGTCGAACTGGGTGGCATGGCGGGCGATCCGGTCGGGCCGGAAGTTGGCCCGGACCCGCTCCAGCCGATCCACCGCGGCGTTCAGCGCTTCGGCCGTCTGCTCGTGGAAGAACAGGCCGGACAGCCCGTCCACCACGGTTTCCAGGGCACCGCCCCGGCCATAGGCGATGACCGGCTTGCCGCACGCCATGGCCTCGACGGGCACGATCCCGAAATCCTCCTCGCCGGGGAACAGCAGTGCACGGCAGCGCATCAGGTGGTCGCGCAGCACCGGGAACGGCTGCGGTCCCAGGATCTGGACATTGGGGCGAGCCATGCGGCGCAGCCGCGGCAATTGTTCGCCGTCGCCGATCACCACCAGCGGCCGCCCGCTGGCGTTGAACGCCTCCACCGCCAGGTCGGCGCGCTTGTAGCCCACGAGTTGGCCGGCCAGCAGGTAGAAGCCGTCGTCCCCGGCCGCCGGCTCAAAGGCGGATACGTCCACCGGCGGATGGATGATGTCGGCATTCCGGCCCCAATAGCGCCGGATCCGCGCGGCCACGTTGGCCGAGTTGGCGACGAACCGGTCCACCCGGGACGCCGTGGCGGCATCCCAGCCGCGCAGATAGTGCGAGAGGGGCGCCCACAGCAGCCGTCCGGGCCCCGACAGCTCGGTCCGGTACGAGTGGTACATGTTCCACAGGTACCGCATGGGCGAGTGGACGTAGCACACGTGCACCGCATCGGGGTCCGGCACCACGCCCTTGGCCGGACCGGCCTCGCTGGAGATGACCAGGTCGTAGCCGGACAGGTCGAACTGTTCCAACGCCATCGGCATCAGCGGCAGGTAGGCCTTGTACCGCTTGCGGGCGAAGGGCAGGCGGGAAATGAAGCTGGTCTCGATCCGGTGGCGCAGGATCACCGGATCCAGCTTCTCGGGCACGACCACATGGGTGAACAGGTCGGCTTCCGGGTAGAGCCGGCACAGCTCGGCGACGACCTTTTCGCCGCCCCGCATCGACACCAGCCAGTAATGGACGATCGCGATCTTCATGTGGCGGCTCCCAGGGCCCGGCTCCCGGGCGAGCGGTCCAACCCTTCCAGCAGATCCAGCAGTCGCTCGGCACTGGACGCCCAGGTGAATTCCCGGGACCGGTTCAGCCCGCGCCCGACCAGCCGCTCCCGCAGCCCCGGCTCCTCGATCAGCCGGCGGATGGCGGCGGCCAGGGTGGCAGGGTCGTGCGGGTCGCAGTAGAGCGCCGCCGCCCCGCACACCTCGGGCAGCGAACTGGTCTGCGCGACCGCCGCCGGACAACCGCACGCCATCGCTTCCAGCGGCGGGATGCCGAACCCTTCGTAATAGGAGGGGAAGGCCAGGCACAGCGCATGCCGGTAGAGCGCCTTCAGCTCCTCCTCGGTGACCCCGCCCAGGGCGACCGCATCCTCGGGCAGGTCGTGCAGGGAGGCGCCGCGCAGATTGACGTTGCCGGCGATGGCCAGGCGCGGCCGCGGTTCGGGAAGCATCCCGACCGCGGCGGCCACCGCGGCCAGGTTCTTGTGCGGTTTGGCGCTGCCGATCGCCAGCACATAGCCTTGCGGCGCCAGCCCGTGCCGGGACAGCACCGACGGGTCCTCCTGGATGCCGTCCAGGTGCTCCGCGGCATTGGGCACGACGGCCAGACGATCGCGCCGCACGCCCGCGTGGCGTGCCAACTCGCCGGCGGAGAAGGCGGACACCGTGACGATCCGCTCGGCGTTCCGGGCCAGCCAGCCGAACTGCAGCCGGTACCACAGCCGGAACGCCGGCGTGTAGCTTTCCGGCACGGCGTAGACACCCGCGTCGTGCAGCACGACGACTTGGCGCGGGTGCAGGAACGGGGCGGCGTTGCCAAGGCTGAGCAGGCGGGCGCCGCGGGCCGACCGCGGCAGGTCCAACTGCTCCCACGCCTGGCCGCGGCGGCGGCCGACGGTGCGTTGGGCGATGGCCGCCAGTCCCGGCAGGCCGGCCGCGTCCGGCGGCAGGTGCAGCGTGACCGGGCCGAAACGGCCGGGGGACGCCGCCAGATGCTTGTCCATCGCCAGCACCAGTTCCCGGGCGTAGCGTTGCACCCCGGTCAGGGATTGGCTCAGGAAGCGCCCGTTGATCACCAGGGGGGTGGTGGTTCCGGATGGCGCCTTCTTCCGCCCGGCGTTGGCGTCGAACGGCATGGACCGCCCCTTCAGGATCCCGTCGCCCGACAGGTGTCGGGCATCTGCACGCCGGCTTCCGTGGCCATCGACCGCGCCAGTTCGGCCCAGCTCGCCACCGGTTCGGGCCGTATCCGCCGCCGGTCCACCGATTGCGCGGCGGCCAGCGCGGCCCGGATCGAGTCCGCATCGCCCGGCCGGTAGCCGATCACGTGCGGCCGGTCGGGGCGGATCACGAACTCGGGGGCCACCGCCGGCAGGCGGCAATGGGTGTACTGGATCAGTTTCAGGCTCGACTCCCGGAGGGTTTCGGCCCCGGTCCGCCATGCGTACGGGGCGGCACCGATATCGGCGTGCCGGATGAAGGGAATGGTTTCGGCGAACGGCAGTTCCCCGTGCCAGACGATGTTCGGCAGACGGGGCTCGGGGTTCAGCCGGCCGACATAGTGGAAGCGCCAATCCGGCCGGGCCCGGGCGGCCAGCGCGGGAAATTCGGTGTCGAAGAAGGAGTGCCCCACCGACACGACCTCCACCGCCCAGCGCGGACCCAAGGGGGACCGGGCGAACGGATCGGTGGTCGGACGGTCGAACGCCGCCAGGTCGATCCCGTGGGGTTGGAAGCGCGTGTTGGAAAGGCCGGCGAACCGCTCGGCGGTGAAGCGGCTGGGAGCGCTGATAAGGTCGAACAGGGACGCGACGCGCTCCTCGGTCGCCACCACGAACGCGTGCTGCCCCAGATTCCGCGTGTCGTCGGAGACGCGGTAGACGAGCTTCGCCCCCGGTGCCAGTGCCCGGAAGCGGTCCACCAGCAGCAGCGGCAACCCGCTTTCCACCACGATGAGATCCGCCGCGCGCACGAATGCCTCGGCCCCGCCCAGCGGCAGGTGGGCCCAGCGGGCCACCAGGGGCGTGGACAGGCGGTCCAGCAGGTGGTTGCGCAGATGGAACGGGTGCCAGGGTGTGAACCAGACGTAGCTGGTGATCCGGTCCGACACGCGGACCGGCCGGTTCGCCTCCTCGCGCACCGGGTAGGCGAAGCGGGCATCGCCCCGCAGCTTGGAGATCGGGCTGATGCCGATGGTCATGAACGTGACGTCGCAGCCGAAGCCGGCCATCGCGTCCGCCAGGAAATGAAAGCCCGCCTTCCGCTTCGACGCGTAGTAGTGGCCGGACGCGAACACGACGCGAGGTGCGTGCAAGTTGGACCGCTCCGAGTTCCGGGCAGGGGCCGGGCCGCGGGTGCGCACTCGCGGCCACCAGAAATTTCGGTCCATCGGACCAAGCCGCATTGTGCGCGCGAGCGTCCGCGGCGCACGGCCGCAATGAAACTAGCCCGATCGCGTCCCTGATTAACCATAGGGACGCATGCGTTGCACCCCTTCGACCGGTAAGCCGTAAGCGCGTGCAACATCACACGTGGACGTCCCTTACCTTCGCGTCCCCTCCGCACCGCTCCGGATGGATCGTGCCCGCATGGCTTACGAAAACGTGACCCCGCTACGCGAGACGCCGCAAACGCCGCGCCCCTCCAAGTTGATGGAGGACCAACCGACGCTGAACCTGCGCGACCAGTTCCTGAAGCTGCGCCGGCGCAAGTGGGTCATCCTGGCGACCATGTTCCTGCTGACGCTCCTGACCGTCCTGGTCCTGGAGCAATTGCAGCCGCAGTACCGCGCGTCCGCCTACGTGATGCTCGAGGCGCGCAAGCAGCAGACGCTGGATATCGAAAGCGTGCTGGGGGACGCGCCGGCCGATCTGGAAATGATCCAGAGCGAGCTGGCCGTGATCACCTCGCGCGGGGTCGCGGAGAAGGTGATCCGCAAGCTCGGCCTGGACACCACGTCCGAGTTCAACCCGCGGCTGGCGGAGGCCGAGAACGCCGGTGGCTTCGACCCGGTCGGCTGGGTGCGCGGCCAAGTGAAGGCGGCCATGGCCTATGTCGGGCTGGGCGGCGGCGACGAGCCGGAGCTTCCGCCCGAACAGCGCGAGGCGGAGAACTGGATCAAAACGGTCAACAATGTGCTGGAGAACCTGGAGGCGAGCCCGCGCGGCCGGTCGCGGGTGATCCAGATCAGCTTCACCTCGGTCGACCGCGAACGGGCGGCCAGGATCGCCAACGCCTTCGCCCAGCAGTACATCATCGAGCACCTGGATGCGAAGTTCGAAGCCGCGCAGCGCGCCTCGCAGTGGCTGAACGACCGCCTGTCGAACCTGCGCACCCAGACCGAAACGGCGGAGCGCCGGGCGGCCGAATTCCGCCAGCGCGCCGGCCTGCTCCAGGGCCAGGGCACGACCACGCTGGCCCAGCAGAACATCGGCCAGCTCAGCACCGAACTGATCACGGCCCGCAGCGCCCTGACCACGGCCGAGGCCCGGCTGCGCCAGGCCGAGCCGGCGCTCGGCGCGGGGGCCGCGACGCTGCCGGCCGCCGTCCTCGAAAGCCCGCTGATCCAGCGCCTGCAGGAGCAGGTGATCACCCTGCAGCGGCGCATGGCCGAGATCGGTGGCACCTATGGCTCGCGGCACCCGACCATGATCAACCTGCGGGCCGAACTGGGCGAGGCGGAAACCCGCCTGCGCGCGGAAGTCGGCAAGGTGATTTCGGGTCTGCGCAACGAGGTGCAGGTCAACCGGACCCGCGTCCAATCGCTGGAGGCGGAGCTCCGGCGGCTGGAGCAGGAGGCCGGCACCCTCGGCCAGTCGGAGGCGCAGCTGCGCTCGCTGGAGAGCGAGGCGACCGCCAACCGCACGCTGCTGGACCAGCTCACCTCGCGCCTGAACGAGACGACGCTCCAGCAGGACCTGCAGCAGCCCGAGGTGCGGATGCTGTCGGAAGCGCCGGTGCCGCAGGCGCCGGCCTTCCCCAACAAGAAGCTGATCGCGGCGGTGGCCCTCGTCCTGTCGGCACTGCTGGGTGTGGCACTGGCGCTCTTGATCGAGCATCTGGACCACGGGTTCCGGTCGGCCGAACAGCTCAACCGCGCGACCGACCTGCCCACCCTGGGGTTGGTGCCGTCCATCGGCCGTGTCGGGGCGGGCCGGCCGGAGAACGCCATCGTCGACAAACCCCGGTCCAACTACGGCGAGGCGGTGTCGAGCACGCTCGCCAGCCTGTTCCTGGCCTCCAACGAACGGCGGCCGAAGCTGGTGCTCGTCACCTCGACCCTGCCCAACGAGGGCAAGACGACGCTGACGCTCAGCCTCGCCCGCGCCGCCGCCCAGTCCGGCCTCAAGGTGCTGCTGGTGGACGCCGACCTCCGCCGGCCGACCCTGCACCGCCGGTTGGAGGTGCCGCAGCAGCCGGGCTTCACCGACGTGCTGCTGGACAAGGCCGCGTTCGCGGACGTCGTCCGCAAGGATCCGAAGTCCACGGTGTCGTTCCTCAGTGCCGGCAGCCAGGTGCCGAACCCGCTGCACTTCCTGGGTGCGGAGCGCACCCGCCAATTCCTGCACGGGCTGGGCAAGTACTACGACCTGATCCTGATCGACTCGAGCCCGGTGATGGCGGTGTCGGATTCGCGCATCCTGTGCCGCTATGTGGACCAGACGGTGTTCGTGGTCCGCTGGGCCAAAACCCGGCGCGAGCATACCGTCAACGCCATGCGCCAGCTTGTGGAAGCCGGGGGTCGCATCGGCGGCGTGGTGCTGTCCATGGTCAATGTCCGCCGGCACGCCCAGTACGCGTTCGGCGACAGCGGCCAGTACTACATCGCGTCCAAGTACTACGAGGGGTGAGGGGCGCGGTCCCCGTCCAGCGCCTGTTCCAGGGCGTCCAACTGGGATTCCGCGAACACCCGGATGCCATGACGTTCCAGCAGGGCGGCGGTCACACCCCGCCCTGCCTTGGTCCGGCCCTGGAAGGTTCCGTCGTATATGAAGGTGGAACCGCACGACGGGCTGCCGTCGGTCAGGAGGGCAAGACCGCATCCCTGCTGCTGCGCCAACCGCAGGGCCAACTCGGCGCCCTCACGGTAAAGTGCGGTCACGTCGTTTCCGGTGTCCTCCACCACGGTTCCGCCGCGTCCGGCGACGATGTCCGCGCCGTCCGCGCAACCGCGGAGTTCGGCCGGTGGCCGGGGCGTGTCGAAACCCGCGGCGAGTTCGGGGCAGATCGGGACCAGACGCCCCTCTTCCCGCCATTTCTCCAGGCGTGCGTCCGCCACCGGCTTGTCGGAGCCGTTGTAGCGGACCTTGTGCCCAAGCAGGCAGGCGCTGACCAAAATCCTTCGCAAGCGTCCTGTCCCTTGCCGACGAGGAATACGGGACGACCGCTGCCCGGCCGCCGGCCAGACGGAACTTGAATAGGCAAGCGGTTGTCAACGCACTTCGCGCATCATCGCCCGCCAGATCCGCAACACGTCGTCCGCGGTGACCGGGCCGGCCGACATGCCGGCCGATACCATGGACGGGGTGGGGTCCTGGGGCACGAGTGCCAACCGGCCGTCACGGAGCATGGCGACCACGTCGAGTGCGAACGCCCAAGGGTCCGTTTCACGATTCGATCCTGCCATGTTGCCGCCTCCCGCCAGGGGTTCGAATGCCGTGCCCATGGAACTGGTGCAAACAGCGGGGCCGGGATACTAAGCGGAGGGTGGGGGCCGCCCCCGACCGAACGGTTTCGAACACCACCGGATGAAGGCATGGAGCACGACCGCATCATCTTCCACATGTGCAGGGCGGAGGAGTGGGCCGCGGCGCGGGACGGGGGCGTGTACGACGGTTCGTCCCAGGACCGGGCCGACGGCTTCATCCATTTCTCCACCCGGTCGCAGCTCGCCGGAAGCGCGGCCAAGCACAGGGCGGGGCAGGCGGGGCTGGTCCTGCTCACGGTGGACGCGGGTCTGCTCGGCCCCAAGGTGAAGTGGGAACTGGCCCCCTCGCGCGGGCAACTGTTCCCCCACGTCTACGGCGGCCTGCCGGTGACGGCGGTGCTGCGGGTGGACGCGCTTGCGCTCGGGCCCGACGGCCGGCACCTGTTTCCGGCGCACGCGACGCCATGACCGGCCCCTACGATCTGCTCCGGGCGGCACTCTTCCGGCTCGACCCGGAGGCCGCGCACGGGTTGACCATCCGGGCGCTCAAGGCCGGGTTGGTGCCAGCATGGCCGGCGGCCGACGATCCCGTGCTGCGGACCCGTGTGTTCGGGCTCGACTTTCCCAACCCGATCGGGCTTTCGGCCGGGTTCGACAAGAACGCCGAGGTGCCCGACGCCATGCTGCGCCTGGGTTTCGGCTTCGTCGAGGTCGGCACCGTCACGCCGCTGCCGCAGGCCGGCAACCCGCGTCCGCGGATGTTCCGCCTGCCCGGCAGCCGCGCCGTCATCAACCGGCTGGGCTTCAACAACGAGGGGCTGGAGGCCGCGGCGCGGCGCCTCGCCGCCCGCCCCCGCCGGGGCATCGTCGGCGCCAACGTCGGCAAGAACAAGGACCAGCCGGACGCGGCGGCCGACTATGCGGCGGGTGTGCGCCGGCTGGCCCCCCTGTCCGACTATCTGGTGGTCAACGTGTCCTCGCCGAACACGCCGGGCCTGCGGGCGCTGCAAGGGCGGGAACCCCTCGCCGCCCTGCTGGCCACGGTGATGGCCGCGCGGGCGGAAAGCGGCGCCGCGCCGCCGGTGCTGCTGAAGGTGGCGCCCGACCTGACCGAGGAGGACGAGGCGGACATTGCCGCGGTGGCGCTGGAGTCCGGGATCGACGGTCTGGTCGTGTCGAACACCACCATCGCCCGCCCGTCCGGACTGGATCCCCGCGTCGCCGACGAGGCGGGCGGGTTGTCGGGCGCGCCTTTGTTCGAGCGGTCCACGGCGCTGGTGGCGGCGTTCCGTCGCCGCACCGGCGGGCGCCTGCCGATCGTGGGCGTGGGCGGGGTGATGAGCGGCGCCGACGCCTATGCCAAGATCCGCGCGGGTGCGTCGCTGGTGCAACTCTATACCGGGCTGGTCTACGGCGGCCCCGGCATCGCCCGCCGGATCGCGCGCGAATTGGCCGACCGGCTGAGGGCCGACGGGTTCCGCAACGTCGCCGAGGCCGTCGGCGCGGACGTGCCGGTTGTGGGGTGAACGTTCCGCCAGCCCTGGAACCCGTATTCTGACCGGGCTGCCATGCCGCCGGGCGAAGGTTCGAACCTTCGCCCGGTGGAGGGCGCGACCGCGCCCCGCGCCGACGGGCGCGTAAGCCAAGGCCCACAGGGCCGCCGGCTCAGTCCTCGCGGAAGGCCCGGTGGAAGCCGTCCACCATCGGCTGCAGCAGGTAGCCGAAGAACGAGCGGGCGCCGGTCAGGATCATGATCTCGGCCGGCATGCCCGCCTGCATCTGGATGTCCGGGTTGCGGGCCAGCTCGTCCGGGTCGATGCGGATCTTGGCCTCGTAGAAGCTCGTCCCCGATTTCGGGTCCGTCACCGCATCCGCCGAGACGAAGAACACTTCGCCCCTCACCGGCGGGACGACGCGCTGGCGGTAGGCGCTCAGCCGCACCTCCGCGTCCAGGCCGACGTGCACATCGTCGATGTCGAGCGGCGGGACATTGGCCTTGACCACCAGATCCTCGCCGCTGGGCACGATGTCCAGGATCGGATCGCCCGGACGCACGACGGCGCCCGGCGAGAAGACCCGCAGGCCCATCACGATGCCGTCCAGCGGCGCCAGCACGTCCCGGCGTTCCAGCACATCGGCTTCGCCGCGCAGCTTTTCCGTGGTGGCGGCGAGTTGGGAGCGGACCTGCTGCAGCTCGGTGCCCACCTCGTTCCGGCGGGTGGATTTCAATTGCTCGATCTGGCTGACCAGCCCGGCCACCGCTTCGCGGGACCGGTACATCAGGCCTTCCGCCTCGGCGCTGCGGGCCATCAGGTCCGCTTCCGCGCGTTGCAGGGCGAGCAGGCGGGGCCGGCGCTCCAGCCCCTTGTCCAAAAGCTGTTGGACCCCGGCGGCCTCTTCCCGGATCAGGCGGATCTGGTCGGCATAGAAGCGGATCTGGTTCACCGCCGCCGCCGCCGCCGCGTTCTCCTGGTCCATGCGGTGGCGGAGGGTCTGGATCTGGCTTTCGAAGGCATCGCGGCGCACGCGGAACAGCGCCTCCTGGCCGGCGACGGCGCTGGCCACGCGGGGGTCGTGCCGGGCGGCGGACACCAGATCCTCGGGGAACGCCGGATCGGCCGCACCGTCCGCCTCGGCCATCAGGCGGACCTCCTGGGTGTGCAGCAGGTCGCGCTGCACCCGCAGCACCTCGACCGCGGCGGCGGCCTGGGCGTCGTGCATGCGCACCAGCACCTGACCGCTCCTGACCCGGTCGCCTTCGCGCACCAGGATGTCCCGGACGATCCCGCCCTCCAGGTGCTGCACCGTGCGGCGTTCGCCCTCGGCGACCACCATGCCGCCCGCCACCGACGCGCTGGACAGGGGCGCCAGGCTCGCCCAGCCGCCGAAACCGCCCACGAAAACGACGGTGACGATCGTGCCGGCCAGGATGGTCGACCGGGTCCGGGGGCCGCTTTCGGCCAGCCGGGCCGACAGGCCGGTGGTGCGCCGGACGGGCAGGCGCCTGTCCAACGGATCGGTCCGGACGAGACCGCCGGTCATGGCGTCGCTTCCTTGGTTTGGGTTGTTTGGGGGGATTCGATCGGTTGGGGCGCGCTGGACGGCCGCTGGCGGATCCGGGCGGCGCCGAGGCGCTGGAGCACGACGTCCCGGGTGTCGAAGGCCTCGACCATGCCGTCGCGCAGCACCAGGACCTTGTCCACGCCCGCCATCAGCCCGGCGCGGTGCGAGACGACCACCACCGTCGTGCCGTCGGCCTTCAGGGCGGCGATGGCCTGCATCAGGGCCTGCTCGCTGTTGCCGTCCAGATTGGCGTTCGGTTCGTCCAGGACGACGAAGCGGGGGCGGCCGAACAGGGCGCGGGCCAGGCCGATCAATTGGCGCTGGCCGCCCGACAGGTGGGCGCCGGCCTCGCCGACCTCGGTGTCGTAGCCCTTGGGCAGGCGCAGGATCATCTCGTGGCAGCCGGCCAGCCGGGCGGCCTCGTACACGCGGTCGGGCTCGGTCTGCTGGAATCGCGCGATGTTGTCGAACACGGTCCCTTCGAACAATTCGACGTCCTGCGGCAGATAGCCGATGTGGCGGCCCAAATCCTCGCGCGGCCAGGAGAACACGTCCGCCCCGTCCAGGCGCACGCGCCCCGACATCGGCCGCTGCACGCCGACCATCATGCGCACCAGCGTGGTCTTGCCGGCGGCGGTCGGGCCGATGACCGCCAGCACTTCGCCGGGATTCAGGGAAAAGCCGACATTGCGCAGGATCGGCCGCTCCTGGCCGGGGATGGCGTAGCCGACCTGTTCGACGGTCAGACGGCCCTCGGGCGGCGGCGGCGCCTGGCCGGCATCGCGCAGGGATGGTTCGCCCAGGAACCTGGCGAGGCGGCGGAAGCTGTTGCGGGCCCCGACGAACCCCTTCCAGACACCCAGCAACTGCTCGACCGGGGCCAGCGCGCGGCCCAGGATGATGCTGCCGGCGAACATGGCACCGGGCGACAACTGGTGGTCCAGCACCAGACCGGCACCGACCGCCAGCGCGAGCACCTGGACCGCCTGCCGGAAGAACTTGGCGGTCCCCATCAGGACGTTGCTGCGGTCGAAGGCCTCCTGCTGCGCCTGGAGCACGCGCAGCATGCGCGGTTCGTAGCGGTCGAGCAGGGCGGGCAGCATGCCGAGCCCGTCGATCACCTCGGCGTTGCGGATGGCCGCCTGCACCTGCCGGGAATTGGCCATCGCCGCCTCGTTCGACGCCTTCAGCGTTCCGGCGGTGACCACTTCTCCCAGCACCGCCAGTGCGAGCAGCACGAGCGCGCCGGCAAGCGCCACCGCCCCGAGCCACGGGTGCAGGAGGAAGCAGACGGCGAGGTAGATCGGGATCCAGGGCGTGTCGAAGAACGCGAACAGGCTGGAGCCCATCACGAACTGGCGCACCGCGGTCAGATCGGTCAGGCCCTCGGTCCGGTACGGGCTTCCACGCAACTGCGCCTCGACCGCACGGGCCACGGTCTCGGGCGCCAGAACCGTCTCGAACCAGATGGCGCACCGGGCGGCGATGCGGCTGCGCACCGAGTCCAGATAGCCCAGCACCATCAGGGCTCCGACCGCCATCAGCGTCAGATAGAGCAGGGTTTCGACGCTGCGGCTGCCGAGCACACGGTCGTAGACCTGCATCATGTACAGCGAGGTCGTCAGCATCAGGACGTTGACGACCAGGCTGAACAGGCCCGCCGCCAGGATCTGCGGACGGCACAGGCCCACCACCGACCGGAACAGATGTTTCGGCGCATCCGCGCCCGTCATGCCGACCTGCCGCACCGACAACCCTTCCCTTTACGCGCCCGCACCACGGGCAGCGCGCAAACCCTGGGAACAGGGGATCGCGCCGGGAGTCCCGGGTTAAGCCGGCGGTCCGCCGGCTCCACCAAGGATCTCGCAGCAGGGGATAAGGGCTAACCCCCCGTAAGGGGTTAGAGGTCCCGGATTTTCCGGCTTAGCTCGAACTCGGGCGCCGTGACCGCGGCTTCCGCCCGCGCCAGCCGGGCGTCCAGATCCGCGAAACGCTGACGCAGGCCGGCGACGGCGCGCCGCGGTTCCGGAATGGCGGCGGTCGGGGCCGCGGCCGGGCGGTTCCACAACGCGTCGCGCCAGGGTTGGTCGCGATGGTCGGGCGCGGGGCGGAGCATCACCCAGGCGATCAGGTAGGCCGGCAGCACCATCGGCAGGGCACAGGCCAGGGACACCAACAGGAGGACGCGCAGTGCCAGCGCGTTCGCCCCGAAATACTCGGCGATGCCACCGACCACACCCGCAACCCACCGGTTGCCGCGGGACCTGCGCAGGGGGGCGCGCACGGGTGCCCCCTCCGCGGCCAAGGGCCGGCTCATGCCTTGCTCCTCCAATTCGGCACCTCCGCATCCAGGATGCGCTCCAGGCTTTGGATGCGCCGCTCCATGCGGTCGGCGACCTCGCCCAGTTCCACCAGGGTCCGCTGGTCGTCGGCGTCGAGACTGCGCTCCGCCCGCCGCTTGGCATCGTAGTGCAGCGAGATCCACCGCGGCACCACCACGGTCAGGAGAAGGATGCCGAGCACGAACAGGGTGATGTCGCTCATGCGCGTCTCCGGTTGCTTGGCGGGCGGGGATCAGGCGCCACCGCGGCCGGCCAGCTTCGCCTTCAGCTCCGCCAGTTCCTGCTCAACCTTGTGCTCCGTCTCCAGCTCCGCAATCTCGGTGGCCAGCGGCTTGGTGCCGCCCGGCCCCCGGCCATCCGGAGCGCCCCCGCCAAGGTCGTAGCTTTCCACCCGGCCATGCAGCTCGTCCAGTGAGCGTTCGACTTGTTCGAACCGGGCGAAGGCCTCGGTGACGCGGCGGTCGTGCAGGGTGGAACGGACGCGCAGGCGCTGCTGTGCCACCTCGGCGCGCGCGGCGAAGGTCTGTTCGCGGGCCTTCGCCTCGGACAGCTTGGCCTGGAGGCGGGCGATGTCCTCGTTCGCCTTGGCCAGGTCGGCGTCCACGTCCGCCAGTTGGGCGGACAGGGCTTCGGCCGCCTCGGTCGCGCGGGCCTTCGCCATCAGCGCGCCCTTGGCCAGATCCTCGCGCCCGCGGGTCAGCGCGATTTCGGCCTTGCCGCGCCAGTCCTCGGCCTCGCGGCGGTGGTCCGCCACCCGGCGTTCGATCTCCTTCTTGTCCGCGATGATCTGGACCGTCGCCGAACGCACTTCGACGAGCGTGTCCTCCATTTCCTGGATGATCAGGCGGATCATCTTGCGCGGGTCCTCGGCGCGGTCCAGCAGCGCGTTCAGGTTGGCGTTCACGATGTCGCCCAGGCGGGAGAAGATGCCCATAGCCTTGGTCCTTCGGTGTTTCGGTCGGGTGGGGGTCAGGTCAGGATCGCGGCCAGCACGAAGCCGGCGGCGAAGAAGGCCCACGTCTCGGTGGACCGGTTGCGCAGGTAGTGGCGCAGACGGTCCGCGGCCGTTCGGTTCGCGTAGCGGGGGCGGTAGGTTCCGTTCTCGTACATGGGGCCGGTCCTCGGGGTTCGACGGGGATCGACGGGGTTCGCAGCCATCGCCCGACCGGATCATTGCAGCCGCCGTGCCAAGCCGTTGGGACGGCCGGAAACCCGCGGCGCGCAAGGGGTCCGCCCGATCCATCCCGGAAGCGGCAAGAGCGCGCCTTGCGGGCGCCGCCATCCATTGGCATATCACGCGAACCATTGGGAAAATCCGCCATGACCCCCGACCGGTTCGCGTCCGTTTCCGCCCTCGTCGGCGAGGCCCCCGCCTTTCTGGAGATGCTGGAGCACGTGTCGCGCTTGGCGCCCTTGCCGCGGCCGGCGCTGGTGGTGGGGGAGCGGGGAACCGGCAAGGAGCTGGTGGCGGCGCGGCTGCACTACCTCTCACCCCGCTGGGACGGGCCGTTCGTCAAACTCAACTGTGCGGCGCTGCCGGACACGCTGTTGGATGCCGAGCTGTTCGGGCACGAGGCCGGCGCCTTCACCGGGGCGCAGCGGCGCCATGCCGGGCGGTTCGAGTTGGCGGACGGCGGCACCCTGTTCCTGGACGAGATCGCGACCGCCAGCCTCCGCGTGCAGGAGAAGATCCTGCGCGTGGTGGAATACGGGGAGTTCGAGCGTGTGGGCGGGCGCGAGACGTTGCGGGTGGACGTGCGCGTGATCGGCGCCACCAACGCCGACCTGCCGGCGATGGCCGCGGCGGGGGCGTTCCGGGCGGACCTGCTGGACCGGCTGGCCTTCGACGTGGTGACGGTTCCGCCGTTGCGGGCGCGGCCCGAGGACATCCCGCTCCTGGCACAGCATTTCGCGCTCGCCATGGCCAAGGAGCTGCGCCGGCCCTTCTTTCCCGGCTTCACCCCGCCCGCGTTGCGCCGGCTCGCCGCCCACGACTGGCCGGGCAACGTGCGCGAGCTGCGGAATGCGGCGGAGCGCGCGGTCTACCGGATGGACGATCCGGAAGCGCCGGTCGACGAGGTTCCGCTGGACCCGTTCGTTTCGCCCTGGCGCCCGGCGGGCGCACCGGTGCCGGTCCCGTGCGCGGCGTCGGCGTCCGCTCCGGCGCCCGCGGCCGAGTCCGGGGGCGCGTCCGCATCGGCACCCTCCACCGGGGCCACCACCGGCACCTCCGGCGGGTTCGAGGCGCGTGTCGCCGCCTTCGAGCGCGACCTGCTGTCCGACGCGTTGGCCGCGGCGCGGTTCAACCAGCGCCGGGCCGCCGAGGACCTGGGCCTGGGCTACCATCAGTTCCGCCATCTGTTGCGCAAGCACGGCATCGCCCCACGGTTGCCATGAAGCCGGGCGAATGATCCGCCGCCGTTTTCCCCTGCCACCCATCGGACGCCGTGGCACAGCCCACCAAGACGCCTTCCCCGCCCGAGGCCCCGAAAAGCCCCGATCCCCGCATGCGGACCGGGCAGCCCCCCGCCAAACCCGCCGCGCGGCGGCGCGGCTCCCTGTGGGGGCTGCTGGCGAAATGGACGGCGGTGCTGGCCGTCTGGGGTGTCGTGGCCGCCGGTGCGGTCGTCGCCTACTTCGCCTGGGACCTGCCCAACCTCGACGCGGTGGAACTCCCCACCCGGCGGCCGGCCATCACGCTGTTGGCCGCGGACGGGACCGAGTTCGCCCGCCTGGGCGACCTGGTGGGCGACACGTTGGACAGCCGCCGCCTGCCGCCGCACCTGATCCAGGCGGTTCTGGCCGTCGAGGACCGGCGCTTCTTCAACCATTTCGGCGTGGACCCCATCGGCCTCGCCCGCGCGGTGTGGGTGAACTACCGGTCCGGGCGCACCGTCCAGGGCGGCTCGACCCTGACCCAGCAGTTGGCCAAGAACCTGTTCCTGACGTCCGAGCGCAGCCTGAAGCGCAAGGCGCAGGAAGCGGTCCTGGCCCTCTGGCTGGAGTGGAAATACGAAAAGCACGAGATCCTGACGGCCTATCTGAACCGGGTGTACCTGGGGGCCGGCACCTACGGCGTCGATGCGGCGGCCCGCACCTATTTCGGCAAGCCCGCGACCCAGGTGAACCTGCGCGAGGCCGCGATCATCGCCGGTCTTCTGAAGGCCCCCTCGCGCTTCGCCCCGACCAACGACCCGGCCGAGTCCATGCGCCGCGCGTCCGTGGTGCTCGACACCATGGTGGATGCCGGTTTCCTCAACGAGGCCGACGCCGAGCATGCGCGCGCCCAGCCGACCACCCCGCGCCGCCGGCCCGGACCGGGTGGGGACGGCCGGTATTTCGCCGATTGGGCCGCCGAGCAGGTGGCCGCCTTCGTCGGGGGCGAGCCGCGCGACCTGGTGGTGCTCACCACCCTGGACATGCGTCAGCAACGGGCGGTGGAAGGCCGGGTCGAGGCGATCCTGGCCGGTCCGGGCGCACAGCAGAAGGCGGGGCAGGCCGCCGTGGTGATGATGGACCACGACGGCGCCGTGCGCGCCCTGGTGGGCGGGCGCGACTGGAACGAAAGCCCGTTCAACCGCGCCACCCGCGCGCTCCGCCAGCCGGGTTCGTCCTTCAAGCCCTTCGTGTATCTGGCGGCCCTGGAAGCGGGCATGACGCCCGACACGCTGGTGGAGGACGCGCCCATCCGCATCGGGCGCTGGGCGCCGGAAAACTTCGAGCCCGGCTACAAGGGGCCGGTGACCCTCAGCTACGCGCTGGCCCATTCGCTGAACACCGTCGCGGTGCGCCTGCTGGACCGGGTGGGCGTGGACCGGGTGCGCGAAACCGCCCGGAACCTGGGCATCAACCGTCCTCTCGTGCGCGACCTGTCGCTGGCGCTCGGCACCAGCGAGGTGACGCTGCTGGAAATGACCGGCGCCTTCACGGCCTTCGCCAACGGCGGCCGCACCGTCTGGCCCTATGCCATCGCCGAGATCCGCGACCGCGACGGACGCGTGCTCTACAGCCGGAAGGCGGCGGGGGCGGCCGCCGCGGCGGACGGGCGGACCGACCCCGGCCGGATCGCCCAGCTCGACCGGATGCTGGCCGCCGTGGTCGAGGAGGGCACCGGCAAGGCCGCGCGGCTCGACCGGCCGGCCGCCGGCAAGACCGGCACCACCCAGGAGCACCGCGACGCCTGGTTCGTGGGGTTCACCGCCGATTATGTGGCCGGCGTCTGGATGGGCAACGACGACAACAAGCCCATGGCGCGCGTCACCGGCGGCGGCCTGCCGGCCCGCCTCTGGCGCGAGGTGATGCTGGACGTGCACCAGGGCCTGCCGGCCCGCCCGTTGCGCGCCATCGACGCCCCGGTGTCCGAGGGCCCCGTGGCCCGCGCGCGGAACGACGGGCCGCAGGATCCGCTCAGCGCCCTCATCCGCCGCTTGAGCGGGGGCGGTGGTGCGGCGGCCCCCGCCGCACGCAGCCCGGATGCGCCCATGTACCTGCGGGACGTGGGGAACAATTAGGCCCGTCCGCGGGGTTCGGGGAAAACGGACACTGGCGGGCGGAGGAGCGGGCTTGGAAACGACCACGGCGCCGGTCCGGCGCGGCATCGCCGATCAGGTTTGGCTGTTGATGATGCTGCCCGGCCTGTTCTGGGCCGGGAACGCCGTGCTCGGCCGCGCCGTGGCGGGCGAGGTGCCGCCGGTGGCGCTCGCCTTCTGGCGCTGGACGATCGGGGCGGCGATCGCGCTGCCCTTCGCCTGGGGCCATTTGCGCCGCGATGCCGGTTCGATGCTGCGGGCGTGGCCGGTCGTGCTGGCGCTGTCGGCCCTGGGCATCGGCATCTTCAACACCTTCCTCTACATCGCCGCCCAGACGACCACCGCGCTCAACATCGTCATGTTGCAGTCCTCCATGCCGGTGCTGATCGTGGGGGCGACCTTCCTGCTGTTCCGCGAGACGGTGACCGGCCGTCAGGCGCTCGGGATCGCGGTGTCGCTGGCGGGCGCGCTGACCCTGGTCGCGCATGGCGACGCGATGGCGCTGACGCGGCTGGAGTTCAACCGGGGCGACCTGTGGATGCTGGCGGCGATCGTCTGCTACGCGGTCTACACGGCCCTGCTGCGCCGCCGCCCGGCCGTGCACGGGTTGAGTTTCCTGGTGGCCACATTCGCGGCCGGCGCGCTGATGCTGCTGCCCTTCTATGTGGCCGAGACGCTGTCGGGCCGCCCGTTGCCGCTGACCGCGACATCGGCGCTGGCGATCGGCTATGTCGCGGTGTTCCCCTCGATCCTCGCCTATCTCAGCTTCAACCGGGCGGTCGCGGTGATCGGGCCGAACACGGCGGGCCTGGCGGTCCACCTGGTCCCGGTGTTCGGCACCGTCCTGGCGGTCCTGCTGCTGGGCGAGCGGCCGCGCCCCTACCACGGCCTCGGAATCGCCCTTATCGCCGTCGGCATCTGGCTCGCCACCCGCAGGGCCGCGGCACCGCCGCGGACGGGCCGTCCCGCCACGGAATGACCGGGCCGCGCGGGCAGCCCGGCCGCGGTTCCCTGTTCAATGGCCGGCGACCTGGCCCAAGGCGCCCGGCTTGTCGTGCACGGCGAGCCGGTCCACCAGCGTCGCGCTCGCCTCGTTCATGCCGACGACCTCGACCTCGGCACCCGCGCGGCGGAACTTCAGCACGGCGGTGTCCAGCGCCCCGACCCCGGACAGGTCCCAGATGTGGGCCCGGCCGACGTCGATGCGGACACGCTCCGGCGCCTGCTTGAAGTCGAAGCTGGCCACGAAGCGTTCGGCCGACGCGAAGAACAGCTGGCCTTCGACGATGTAGGTGCGCTCCCGCCCGTCCGGGGACTGCGTCGAGGAGATGCGGAACATCTGCGCGACCTTGGACGCGAAGAAGATGCCGGACAGCAGCACGCCGACCAGGACGCCCTGGGCCAGATCGTGGGTCGCCACCACCACGGCGACGGTCGCCAGCATGACGGCGGAGGACCGCTTCGGGTGGACCCGCAGGTTCCGG
Source organism: Azospirillaceae bacterium (assembly GCA_035645145.1). Taxonomy (GTDB): domain Bacteria; phylum Pseudomonadota; class Alphaproteobacteria; order Azospirillales; family Azospirillaceae; genus CANGXM01. The sequence goes on from DASQNC010000071.1 coordinate 146,576, forward strand.
ATGGACGCCCAGTTGAACGTGCCGATGGAGACCATGATCATGACCGCCACAAGGGCGGCCATCGGGATCTGCCGCACCAGATCGCCGAGGACGACGATCAGGAACAGCAGGACCGCACCCGCGGTGAAGGTCGAAAGACGCCCGCGCCCGCCCGACTTCACGTTGATGACCGACTGGCCGATCATGGCGCACCCGGCCATGCCGCCCAGGAAGCCGGTCGCGAAGTTGGCCACGCCCTGGCCGACGCACTCGCGGTTCTTGTTGCTCGGCGTGTCGGTCATTTCGTCGACGATCGACGCCGTCATCAGCGACTCCAGCAGGCCGACCGCCGTCAGCGTCGCCGCGTACGGGAGGATGATCCGAAGCGTTTCCCACTCCAGGGGGATGTTCGGAAGATGGAAGGCCGGAAGGGTGGAGGGGAGTTCGCCCATGTCCCCCACCGTGCGGAGGTCCAGGCCGAAGCCCATGGAAAGGGCCGTCAGCACGACGATGCACACCAAGGCCGAGGGCACGGCCCTGGTCAGCAGCGGGAACAGGTAGATGATCGCCAACCCGGCCGCGACCATCACGTAGGTCAGCCAGGGCACGCCGACCAGTTCGGGAAGCTGCGCCATGAAGATCAGGATGGCCAGCGCATTGACGAAGCCGGTCGTCACGGAACGCGAGACGAACCGCATGAGCACGCCGAGGCGCAGGAAGCCGGCCGCGACCTGGAGGATGCCGGTCAGAACGGTGGCCGCGAACAGGTACTCCAGGCCATGTTCCTTCACCAGGGTGGTCATGACCAGCGCCATGGCGCCCGTCGCCGCCGAGATCATGCCCGGGCGTCCCCCGGCAATGGCGGTGATGACCGCGATCGAGAAGGAGGCGTAGAGGCCGACCTTCGGATCGACGCCCGCGATGATGGAAAAGGCGATCGCCTCGGGGATGAGCGCGAGGGCGACGACAATCCCGGAAAGGATGTCGCCGCGCGGGTTGCAAAGCCACTCCGCGCGGAGTTGGCGTGCATCAGCGGCCATGGGGGTTCCTGGGAATGGATGCAACCGCGCACCGCACCGGATGGGCGCGTACACCGGGACTTGGGCGAATATGCTGGTGCCACGCGCCCCACCGCCCGGGGCGTCCTGGTCGGCGGGCGTCCTGCTCAGCCGGAGGCGATCAGGGCGGTGTGCTGCACCGCAGCATGGCGGCCTTCTAACAGGCCGGCGCGGGAATGGCAATTGTAACGGGTTAACCCATTCGGCTGGGTTGTCGGTGGTCCGCAGCGCAAAGGCGCGTCCCCGGGTCGATTGCCGACCCGTGTTCCACCAGACCCCATGCTTTTGCATGAGTCGTCATACGATAATATGTATATAACGCCGACTGTCTGTTATTCGAAAGCGGTATATCCATGCGATCCCTGTCCATCTCGGCGCACATTCGCGCAGCACGCCTCGGCACACGCCTCGGCATCGTCATCTTCACACTCATGACCCTTGCCGCCCTGGCGGGTGGTGCCGGCCTGTGGGGTATGGTCGAGGCCCAGAGGATGGTCCGCGAGGTGGATACGGCCAACCGGCGGGCCCTCATGGGCGAGCGGGTCAACGCCCTGGTCAACGCCGTGGTCATGGACTCCCGCGGGATATACCTGCAGACTGACCGGGCGGGCGTGGACCGGTTCGGCAATGCGCTGCTGGAAAACCTCGGCCGCATCGACCGGCTGGTCCGGGAGTGGGATGGGCTGACGCCACCGAACCAGCGCGAGGCCTTCGACCAGATGGCCGCGCAGGCCCGGCACTTCGTGGCCCTTCGGACCCGGCTTGTCGAACTGGGCAAGACGCGCGGCGCCGCGGCCGCGCGCGAGTTGGGCGACAACGAGGAGAACCGCGCCTCCCGCCAAGCCTTCAACGCCGCCCTCCAGCGTTTGGCGGAGACGGACGCCGCCATCGCGCGCGCCACGATCGTCGAACTCGAAGGGATGGCCAACCACGAGACGCTGTTCCTGGCCGGGGTGATGGTCGCGGGGGCGGTTCTCGCGCTGGTCGTCTCGTTTTTCACCGTGTGGAAGGGCATCGTCGTGCCCTTGCGGGGGCTGGCCGGCACGATCGCGGACCTGGCGGCGGGGACCCGCGGTCTTGAAATTCCGGGGCGGGCTCGCCCGGACGAGATCGGGGACATCGCGCGGGCCGTGGCCGTGCTTCAGGACGGCTTGGTCCGGGGCGAGGCGGCGGAGGCCCGCAACCGCGCCGAAGCCGAGGCCCGCGACCGCCGTCGCACCGTGATCGAGGCGGAGACGCAGTCCTTCGGCGACGTGACCGAACGGACGCTGGGGCAGCTGGTGGACGCCGCGGCGTCCATGCAGGACGCGGCCTCCAAGCTGTCGGCCATCGCGCAGGACGCCGCCGGCAAGTCCACCCGCGGGGCCGCGGCGGCCACCCAGGCGGCCGCCAACGTCGAGGCGGTCGCCACGGCGGCGGGCCAGCTCAACGCCTCGATCACCGAGATCGCCCGCAGCATCGGGGAGTCGAGCCGCATCGCGCAGTCGGCCGTGGACGAGGCGTCGCACGCGGGCGAGCAGATCCAGGGCCTGTCGGCAGCGGCGAACAAGATCGGCGACGTGGTCGGACTGATCACCGAGATCGCCGGTCAGACCAACCTGCTGGCGCTGAACGCCACCATCGAGGCGGCGCGGGCGGGCGAGGCCGGCAAGGGCTTCGCCGTGGTCGCGGGCGAGGTCAAGAGCCTGGCCACCCAGACGGCGAAGGCAACCGAGGACATCGCCCGCCAGATCGCCGGAATGCAGCAGGCCACCCAGGCGGCCGTCGGGGCGGTGGGGGGCATCGGCCGGACCGTCGAGCGGATGAACGAGATCGTGACCGCCGTCGCCGCGGCGATCGAGCAGCAGGCCGCGGCCACGCGCGAGATCGCGCGCAACGTGGCCGAGGCGAGCCGGGGCAATGCCGAGGTGACCGGCATCATCGATGGGGTCCAGGCCGCCGCCGGGGCGACCGACGAGCAGGCGGCGGCCGTCCGGATGGCGGCGGACGCGCTGGCCACGGACACCACCGGCCTGCGCGAACGGGTGCTATCCTTTATCGGCACGGTGCGGGCTGCCTGACACCGGGACCGGTTCTGGCGGAGGCGGGGACGGGGCGCCAATATTGTGCGGGCGTGCACCCGACCCGTCCCGCCGCTCCGCAGGCCCGCCATGCGCACAGATGTTCCCGCCGCTCCGCAGGCGCCCATCCTGGTCCTGACCGGGGCCGGTATATCGCGGGAATCCGGCTTGCACACGTTCCGCGATGCCGACGGGATCTGGGCGGCGGTGCGGATCGAGGACGTCGCGACGCCCGAGGCGTTCGCCCGGCATCCCGGGCGCGTCCACGCCTTCTACAACGCGCGCCGGCGCGCCCTCCTGGATGCGGACGTGAAGCCCAACGCCGCGCATTTCGCGCTGGCCGAGCTGGAACGCCGATGGCCCGGGGGCGTCCTGGTCGTCACCCAGAACATCGACGACCTGCACGAGCGCGCGGGCAGCCACAACCTGCTGCACATGCACGGCGAACTGCTGAAGGTCCGCTGCGCCCATTGCGGCTACGTGGTGCCCTGGCGCGACGACCTGTCGGAGGAAGTCGTCTGCGGCGCGTGCCGCACGTCGGGCGGCATGAGGCCGCACGTGGTCTGGTTCGGCGAGATGCCGCTCGGAATGGACCTGATCGCGGAGACCCTGGCCAAGTGCGGCCTGTTCGTGTCGATCGGGACATCGGGCAACGTCTATCCGGCCGCCGGCCTCGTCCGCGAGGCCCGCGCCATCGGCATCCGGACGGTCGAGTTGAACCTGGAGCCGTCCGAGGACGCCACCGCCTTCCACACGAAGATCTACGGCGCCGCGACCGAGGTGGTGCCCGCGTTCGTGCGGGACCTGCTGGCGGGGATCTAAACGTTCCACGCGCGCTGCGTGCGTCGGGACGAAAGACTCGAGTGAAAGCCGTTCTCGCCGGCAACGGGTGTGCTATGCTCCGCCCTCCCGCGGTGCCGGGCTTATGCCGGGCGTCCCTGGGAATCCGGCACACACCAACGGTTTTCCGCCACATGAAGCTGACGATCGAACGCGCCGCCCTGCTCCGTGCCCTGGGTCATGTGCAGCGTGTCGTGGAACGCCGCAACACGATCCCGATCCTCTCCAACGTCCTCATCCGGGCCGAAGGCGAGGAGCTGGCGCTGACCGCGACGGACATGGACCTGGAGATCGTGGAAAGCGTGCCGGCCGAGATCGCCCGGCCCGGCGCCACCACGGCCCCGGCCCACACCCTCTACGACATCGTCCGCAAGCTGCCGGATGGCAGCCAGGTGGAACTGGATGCCGGCGGCGACGGCGGGCTGCTGACCCTGCGGTCCGGCCGGTCGCAGTTCAAGCTGGGCTGCCTGCCGGTCGAGGACTTCCCCCAGCTCACCGGGGCGGACGGGGGGCACACCTTCGCCGTCAGCGCGGCCGACCTGCGCACGCTGATCGACCGCACGCGCTTCGCGATCTCCACCGAGGAGACGCGCTACTACCTGAACGGCATCTACCTGCATGCCGCCAAGTCCGGCGGTGGCGGCGCCGAAATCCCGGTGCTGCGTTCGGTCGCCACCGACGGCCACCGCCTGGCGCGGGTCGAAATGCCGCTGCCCAACGGTGCGTCGGGGATTCCCGGCGTCATCATCCCGCGCAAGACGGTGGGCGAGATCCGCAACCTGATCGACGAAGCCGCCAGCGCCATCGAGGTGTCGCTGTCCGAGACCAAGATCCGCTTCACGCTGGACGGCATCACGCTCACGTCCAAGCTGATCGACGGCACCTTCCCCGACTATGAGCGGGTGATCCCCACCGGCAACGACAAGGTGCTGGAGGTCGAGGCCAAGCGCTTCGCTGCGGCGGTGGACCGCGTGGCCACCATCTCCACCGAGAAGAGCCGGGCGGTGAAGCTGACGCTCGACCGCGGCAACCTCACCCTGTCCGCCACCAGCCCGGAGGCCGGCAGCGCGCAGGAGGAGCTGGAGGTGGCCTACGAGGCCGCGGCCATGGAGATCGGCTTCAATTCGCGCTACCTGCTGGACATCACCCAGCAGATCGAGGGCGAAACCGCCAGCTTCGCCCTGGCCGACGCGGCCTCGCCGACGGTGGTGCGCGACGTGGCCGACGCCTCGGCGCTGTATGTGCTGATGCCGATGCGGGTGTAAGGCCGGTTCCGCCGGTTTCCGGCACGGCTTGCGGCACGGGCGGCGGGGATGCCCGCCCGTGATTCGGCCCGTCCGGATGCCCATCTAGATCCGATGGCGCACGCCCTTCCCGACCCCTCCGAGCAGGCCATCGCCGCCTTGCCCCACATGGGCGCCCCCGATGGCGGCGTCCCCGTTGCAGAGGTTCCGCACGCCGCCACGGCCCCCGCGGTGACGCGGCTGGTTCTCAGCCAGTTCCGCTCCTATGCCGAGGCGCGCATCCTGTGCGACCGGCGGCCGGTGGTGTTGGTGGGGCCGAACGGGGCGGGCAAGACCAACCTGCTGGAGGCGCTGAGCTTCCTGTCGCCGGGGCGGGGCCTCCGCCGGGCCCGGCTGACCGATGTGCAGCGGTTGCGGGCGCCGGCCGAGGCCGGCTGGGCGGTGGCCGCGACGGTGGAGACCGGAACCGGTCCCGTGGACCTCGGCACCGGGCGCGATCCCGCGGGTGGCGACCGCCGGGTGGTCCGCGTGCAGGGCCAGCCGGCCCGCGGCCAGGCGGCGTTGGCCGAACATCTGGCGGTGTCCTGGCTGACCCCGCAGATGGACCGCCTGTTCCAGGAAGGGCCGGGGGCGCGCCGCCGTTTCCTCGACCGGCTGGTCTTCGGGTTCGACCCGGCCCATGCCGGGCGCCTCGGCCGCTACGAAAACGCGCTGCGCGAACGCGCCCGGCTGTTGCGCGACGGTCCCGCCGACCCGTCCTGGCTGACCGCCCTGGAGGCCGAGATGGCGGCCTCGGGCGTGGCGGTGGCCGCCGCCCGGCTGGACGTGGCCGGCCGCATCGGGCTTGTGGCCGGGCAGGGGACGGGCCCGTTCCCGGCGGCCGGCATTGCGGTGGACGGTCCGGTCGAGCGCTGGCTGGCCGACCGCCCGGCGCTTGCGGCCGAGGACGCGATGAAGGCCGCGCTCGCCGCCACCCGCCGCCAGGATGCCGACAGCGGCACCACCGCCATCGGCCCCCACCGCAGCGATCTGGCCGTGCGCCATGTGGCCAAGGACATGCCGGCCGAGCTGTGTTCCACCGGCGAGCAGAAGGCGCTTTTGATCGCGATCGTGCTGGCGACCGCGCGGGTCATGGCGGCCGAGACCGGCATGGCGCCCGTGCTGCTGCTGGACGAGGTGGCGGCGCACCTGGACGAGGCGCGGCGCGAGGCGCTGTTCACCGCCATCCTGGGGCTCGGCTGCCAGGCCTGGATGACCGGCACGGACCCCGGCACCTTCGCGCCGCTCGCCGGGGCGGCCCAGGTCTGGCGGGTGGAGGACGGGCGTCTTTGGCCGGGTGCGGCATGAGGTTTTGTGGTAATGTCGTGCCGGTATGCGGAACGTTGATTTTCCAGGCGCCCGGGCCGGCACAATTCGTTGCGTCGCAGCCCTGGAATCCCCATCTCCTAAGGGGTTCGAGCATTTCCGTTTTGCTTCGGCCGCACCCGTCGGACCATCGCCGCGGGCCCCCCGACGTCACGCTTTGACATCACATCGACTCGCCAACGGACACGCCAGCACATGACCAACGCCGCCCCGATCCCCGATTCCACGCCCGACGGCAACGAATACGGCGCCGGCTCCATCACCGTGCTGCGCGGCCTGGATGCGGTGCGCAAACGTCCGGGCATGTACATCGGCGACACCGACGACGGGTCCGGCCTGCACCACATGGTCTACGAGGTGGTGGACAACGCCATCGACGAGGCGCTGGCGGGCCACGCCGACCGGGTGGATGTGATGCTGAACGCGGACGGGTCGGTGACGGTGCGCGACAACGGCCGCGGCATTCCCACCGAAATCCACGCCGAGGAAGGCGTGTCGGCCGCCCAGGTCGTGATGACCCAGTTGCACGCCGGCGGCAAGTTCAACCAGAACAGCTACAAGGTTTCGGGCGGTCTGCACGGCGTGGGCGTGTCGGTGGTGAACGCCCTGTCCGAGGTGCTGGAGCTGCGCATCTGGCGCCATGGCCGCGAGTGGTTCATGCGCTTCCGGCACGGCGAACCCGAAGCGCCGCTGGCCGATGTGGGCCCGGCGGGCGAGGGCCGCGGGGGCAAGCCGCGCACCGGCACGGAAGTGACCTTCCTGCCGTCCAAGGAAACCTTCACCAAGACCGAGTTCGACTTCGGCACGCTGGAGCACCGGCTGCGCGAGCTGGCGTTCCTGAATTCGGGCGTCCGGCTGATCCTGACCGATGCCCGCGGCGTCGAGCCGAAGACGTCCGAGCTGTTCTACGAAGGCGGGATCGAGGCCTTCGTGCACTGGCTGGACCGTTCGAAGACCGCGCTGATCAAGCCCGCCATCGTGGTGCAGGGCGAGCGCGAGGCCGAGAACGGCAATCTGGTCAGCGTGGAAGCGGCGTTGGAGTGGAACGACAGCTATCACGAGACGATGCTGTGCTTCACCAACAACATCCCGCAGAAGGACGGCGGCACGCACCTGGCCGGCTTCCGCGCGGCGCTGACCCGCACCATCAACAAGTACGTCGAGGAAACCGGGATCGGTAAGAAGGAGAAGGTGCAGCTGACCGGCGACGACATGCGCGAGGGTCTGACCTGCGTGCTGTCGGTCAAGGTGCCCGATCCCAAGTTCTCGTCCCAGACCAAGGAAAAACTGGTCTCCTCCGAGGTGCGTCCGGTGGTCGAGACCATCCTGGGCGACAAGATTTCCCAATGGTTCGAAGAGCATCCGGCCGAGGCCAAGCGCATCGTCGGCAAGGTGGTCGAGGCGGCGGCCGCGCGCGAGGCCGCACGCCGGGCGCGCGAGCTGACGCGGCGCAAGGGTCCGCTGGATCACGCCTCGCTGCCGGGCAAGCTGGCGGACTGCCAGGAACGGGATCCGGCCCTGTCCGAACTGTTCATCGTCGAGGGTGACTCGGCAGGCGGGTCGGCCAAGCAGGGGCGGTCGCGCCAGTATCAGGCGATCCTGCCGTTGCGCGGCAAGATTCTGAACGTGGAGCGTGCGCGCTTCGACAAGATGCTGAGCTCGGCCGAAATCGGCACGTTGATCACGGCGCTGGGCACCGGCATCGGGCCCGACGAGTTCAATCCCGACAAGGCCCGCTACCACAAGATCATCATCATGACCGACGCGGACGTGGACGGCAGCCACATCCGCACGCTTCTGCTGACCTTCTTCTACCGGCAGATGTCGGCACTGATCGAGCGCGGCTACATCTACATCGCCCAGCCGCCGCTCTACCGTGTGAAGCGCGGGAACCAGAAGGAACAGTACCTCAAGGACGACCGCGCACTGGACGACTACCTCATCGACCAGGGCATCGCGGATCTGGTCTACACCCCCGCCGAGGGGGGCGCTCCGCTGACCGGCGAGCAGCTGCGCCAGATGGCCGAGCATGCCCGCACCGCGCGCCAGCAGATCGACGCGCTCACCCGCAAGGTGGGTCTGTCCACGCTGGTCGAACAGGCGGCCATCGCCGGCCTGCTGTCGCCGGCGGTGCTGGGCGACCAGGCGCGCGCCGATGCGGCGGCCGTCGAACTGGCCCAGCGCATGAACCGCCTGTCCGCCGACGGGGCCGCCGGCATGTGGTCGGGCACGGCCGAGGTGGACTCGCTGGTGATGACCCGCACGCGCCGGGGCGTGACCAGCCGCTTCGTCATCGATCCGGACCTGGTGAAGAGCGTCGAGGCCCGCCGCCTGGACGCCCAGGCGGCCGAGCTGATGCGCCTTTACGGCAAGCCGGGCCGCATGGTCCTGGTGTCGAAGGGCCAGGAAAAGGAACTGTCGCCGGTCACCGGCCCGGTCGCCCTTCTCGACCACGTGATCGCCCATGGCCGCCACGGCTTGGCGATCCAGCGGTACAAGGGGCTGGGCGAGATGAATCCGGAACAGCTGTGGGAAACCACGCTGGATCCGAACGTCCGCACCCTGCTCCAGGTCAAGGTCGCCCACGCGGACGACGCCGAGGAGCTGTTCTCCAAGCTGATGGGCGACGTGGTCGAACCGCGCCGCGAGTTCATCGTGGAAAACGCGCTGAAGGTGTCGAACCTGGACGTTTGAGGCGCGAAGGGGCCGCGTGACGTGGGAAATGCGAACGGACCCTTGGGGTCCGTTCGCAAAACCGCGCCCGTTGGTCGGCAACCCGCGGCCTGGGGCAAGGCGGTGTTGCGTTCACCCGGCCAGCCACCCTTCTTTGGTCAGGTGAGTGCGGTCATGACCGATTTTCCGTAGGCGGGCCGCTGCTTCAGGCGCTCGTACCACTGCGCCAGATACGGCAAATCCGGCCGCTCGATCGGCATCTCGAACCAAGCGTAAGCGAAGCTGCCCAACGGGATGTCACCCATGCCGAAGGCCGATCCCGACAAATAGGGTTGGTTGGCCAGGGCCGCGTTGGGAATTTCAAGGACCTCCGCACATTGCCGGAGCGCCGCCCCGATCGCCCGCCAATCCCGCTCCGCGGGTGACGTGCGCACAACTCCCCAAAACAGCGGACGGAACGGGGCGGCGAGCGTGGATGTCGTCCAGTCCATCCACTTGTCCGCTTCGGCACGCTTCGCCGGCTCGGCGGAATAGAGAATGTCCTGGCCGTACTGTGCGGACAAATACCGCACGATGGCGTTGGACTCCCACAAGACAAGCCCACCGTCCTGCAGGCACGGTACCCGACGATTGGGATTGAGGGCATGGTAAGCAGGGGTGTCCACCACCCCGAAGGAACCGCCCGCCGGAATGTTCTCGTAGGCCAAGCCCAATTCCTCGGCGCACCATAGAACCTTGCGCACATTTGTTGAATTGCCGCGGCCCCAAATCTTCAGCATGAAATTCCCCGATGCGGCGGACGTGCGGGGAGCGTACGTCCGACCAACACCCCCAACAAGACCGAACGCCCACCGTGTGCCGCACCGCCATCGGCAGGGCGAAGGTCGGCATCACCCCGTCGAACCCGCATGGGAACAGGGGAACGGAGCTGCGCCTTAACGGCCGCGCAGTTCCCCCGGCGTGCTGTAACCGCACGCCGGGGGTTTGATCTGCCCCGCGGATCAGTGGCTCATGCTCTGGAGGGCCTTCTGGCAGGCTTCCTCGCAACTCCGGCAGGCCTCGGCGCAGATGCGGCAGTGGTCGTGCATGGAGGCGTGCCGCTCGCATTCCTCGGCGCACAGCCGGCACGCGGTGGCGCAGGCTTCGAGCATCGCCCGGATCACGCTCTCGTTCGAACCGCTGCGGCGGGTCGCGATGGCACCGGTGGCGGCGCACACGTCGGCGCAGTCCATGTTGAGGCGGATGCACTGCACCAGCTCGGCGACCATGCCCTCGCCCAGACAGGCGTCGGCGCAGGTGGTGCAGGACTGGGCGCAGGCGTAGCATTCCTCGATGCAGCGGATGAGCGCGTCGTTGGTGTTGCCGCGGACATGGGGATGCGTGCTGATCATCTCGCGGACGTGCATGAGCGAACTGTCCTCCTGGCCATCGATTGGGCGGAGCCGTTCCAACCCTTCCGTTGATGGCCCCTCTGCCAACACGGATCGGACGGAAGCGTTTCGCACGGGTTGCAGCCGGGGAAACCGCCGGTGTTTTCCAGTTGACGGCCGCCCTGCATCGCGCTTCCCTTTGGGCACGGGGGCCCTGCGATCCCCCCGTCAGGCCAAGGGCCCAAGTATCGCGCTCCACCCTTCACAGGGAGCGCAGGGCCGTGCCTTTTTGCAGCAGCATCCCCATCCACGATCTGTCCGGCCGGATTGGCACGCCGGAGTGTCCGGTCATCGTCGATGTCCGCGGCGATGAGGATTTCTCCGCCGATCCCCGCCGGATCCCGGGCTCGGTCCGCCGCAGCCATAAGGACATCGGGTCCTGGGCGCCCGCGTTGGCGGACCGTCCCGTCGTGGTCGCCTGCGAACGGGGTGAAAAGCTGAGCCAGGGGACCGCCGCATGGCTGCGCCACCTCGGCCTCGACGCGTACATCCTGGAGGGCGGGTTCGAGGCCTGGCGGGCGGCGGGCGAACTCCTTGTGCGAACCGACATGCTCCCGCAGCGCGATCCGCAGGGCCGGACCGTCTGGGTCACCCGCGAGCGGCCCAAGGTGGACCGCATCGCCTGCCCCTGGCTGATCCGCCGCTTCGTCGACCCGGCCGCCGTGTTCCTGTTCGTGGAGGCGTCGCAGGTGGAACGGGTCGCCGACCGGTTCGGGGCGGTGCCGTTCGACGTCGACGGGGTATTCTGGGGTCACCGGGGCGAGCGCTGCACCTTCGACACCATGATCGAGGCGTTCGGCCTGCGCTCGGATGCGCTCGACCGTCTGGCGGCCATCGTGCGCGGCGCCGACACGGCCCGTCCCGATCTGGCGCCCGAGGCGTCCGGCTTGCTCGCCGCGTCGCTGGGCCTGTCGCGGCTGTTTGGTGAAGACCTCCGGCAACTGGATGCGGGTATGACCCTTTACGACGCACTGTACCTGTGGTGCCACGACGCATCGCACGAAACCCACGGCTGGTCCCCGGTCCGGACGAGCACGAAGGCGGTGAAGGCATGAGGACGCTGAACGGCACAACCGTTTCGTCGGCGCGGCCGGGCGCCGGATACCCGTCGCTCGGCGAGGCCGTGCGGACCTGGGCGCGCATCGCGGCGCTCAGCTTCGGCGGTCCGGCCGGGCAGATCGCGGTGATGCACCGCATCCTGGTGGAGGAGAAGCGCTGGATCGGCGAGACCCGGTTCCTGCACGCGCTCAACTACTGCATGCTGCTGCCGGGCCCCGAGGCCCAGCAGCTCGCCGTCTACATCGGCTGGCTGATGCACCGCACCGCCGGGGGCCTGATCGCGGGCATCCTGTTCGTGCTGCCGGGCGTCGTCGCCATCCTGGCGTTGAGCTGGATCTACGCCGTCTTCGGCAACGCGGGACCGGTCCAGGGCCTGTTCTTCGGCCTGAAGGCCGCCGTGCTCGCGGTCGTGCTCGACGCGGTCGTCCGCATCGGGAAACGGGCGCTGCGGAACCGGGCGATGCTCGCCCTCGCCGCCACGGCCTTCGTCGCCATCTTCGCCTTCGACGTGCCATTCCCCCTCATCATCCTGGCGGCCGGCCTGATCGGCTTCGCCGGCGGTCGGGCGGGGGTGGCGGCCTTCCAGGGCGGTGGCGGTCATGGCAAGGCCGGCGCCGGAAAGGCGGTCGCGGACGCGGACACGCTTTTGGGCGAGGGCGTCCCCGCCCATGCCCGGCCCACCGTCGGCTGGTCCCTGCGGATCGGCGGCATCCTCCTGGCGCTGTGGCTGGTGCCAACGGCGGCCCTGGTGGTGCTGTCGGGCGGGGGCGTCTTCGCGGATATCGCCGTCTTCTTCTCGAAAATGGCGGTGGTGACCTTCGGCGGCGCCTATGCCGTTCTCGCCTATGTCGCCCAGCAGGCGGTGGAAGGCTTTGGCTGGCTCCAGCCCGGCGAGATGCTGGACGGCCTCGGCATGGCCGAGACCACGCCCGGTCCGCTGATCATGGTGGTCCAGTTCGTCGGCTTCATGGCGGCGTTCCGGGACCCGGGGCCGTTGCCGCCGCTGCTGGCGGGCACGCTGGGCGGCCTGCTGACCACCTGGGTCACCTTCGTGCCGTGCTTCCTGTGGATCTTCCTGGGGGCGCCGTTCGTCGAGGCCCTGCGCGGCAATCGGGCGCTGTCGGCCGCGCTGTCCGCGATCACGGCGGCGGTGGTCGGCGTGATTCTGAACCTCGCGGTCTGGTTCGCGCTCCACGTCCTGTTCCGCGAGGTGGGCCGGGTCCGGTTTGGCCCGGTGGCGCTCGACATCCCGAACCCGGCCTCCATCGACCTTGCGGCGCTGGCCCTGACGGTCGCCGCCCTGCTGGCGGTGTTCCGGTTCAAGATGGGCATGATCCCGGTGCTCGCCGCCTGCTCGGCCGCCGGCATGCTCCACCATCTTGCCACCGGCCTCGCGGGCTGAGGCGGGATGACCGCGCCGACGACGCGGCGGTTCGGCCAAGGACCGGCCGGTGCCCCGTCCGAGGTCCGGCTGCTGCTCGGCGCGCGGGCCTTGCGGGCCTTCGGCGACGGGCTGGTCAGCCTGCTGCTGCCGGTCCACCTCGTCCGGCTGGGCTTCGACGCCGTCGGAATCGGAGTGCTGGCCACGGCGACCCTGGCCGGGTCGGCGGTCCTGACCCTGTCCGTCGGCCTTTATGCGCACCGCTTTCCCCCGCGCACACTTCTGCTGTGCGCGGGCGTGCTGATGGTCGCCACGGGCCTGTTGTTCCCGCTCGCCGACGGGTTCTGGCCCCTGTTCCTGATCGCCCTCGTCGGCACCATCAACCCGTCCTCCGGCGATGCCAGCGTCTTCCTGCCGTTGGAACAGGCACGGCTGGCCCAGGCCGTCCCCGACCGCGACCGGACCGGGCTGTTCGCCCGCTACAGCCTGATCGGGTCCCTCTCGGCCGCCTTCGGGGCACTGTGCGCCGGCGGGCCCGAAGTCCTGGCCTCGGCGACGGGTATCGACGCGGGCACGGCGGTCGAAGGGGCCTTCGTCGTGTACGCGCTGCTGGGGGTGGCGTCCCTGCTGCTGTACCGGCGGCTGCCATCAACGCCGACGGGTGGGGCATCGGTGGATGCGGGGCAGGCGCCGGTCGCGCCGCTGCGGGAATCCCGCGGCATCGTGCTGCGTCTGGCCGCGCTGTTTTCCCTCGACTCCTTCGCCGGCGGCCTCGTCGTGCAGTCCCTGCTGGCGCTGTGGCTGTTCGAGCGGTTCGGGCTGTCGCTGGCAGTGGCCGGGGCGGTCTTCTTCTGGACCGGGGTTTTGTCGGCGTTCTCGTACCTGGTGGCCGTGCGGATCGCGGCCCGGATCGGCCTCGTCAACACCATGGTGTTCACCCATCTTCCGGCGAACGTTTGCCTGCTGCTGGTCCCCCTCGCACCGGGGCTTGGCACCGCCATCGCACTCCTGCTGGTCCGCAGCCTGTTGTCGCAGATGGATGTGCCCACCCGCACGTCCTACGTGATGGCCGTGGTGACGCCCGGCGAGCGGGCCGCCGCCGCAAGCGTGACGGCGGTGCCCCGGAGCCTCGCCGCCGCTCTCGGCCCGCTGCTCGCCGGGCATCTGCTGGCGGCTTCGGGGTTCGGATGGCCCCTTGCGCTCGGCGGAGGCCTGAAGATCGCCTACGACCTCATGCTGCTGGCCCTGTTCCGGAATGTCCGGCCACCCGGGGAGGCAGGCGGACGACACAGGGACAGGGCCATGGAAAAAGGCCCTTGACCCTCCCATCGCTGGAAGGTCGAGGCTCGCGACGATCAGCCAACCCAGGAGGCAGATATGTTGAAGTTCAAAGTCGACGGGATGACCTGCGGCCACTGCGCGCAGACCGTGACCAAGGCGGTCCAGTCCGTTCCGTCGGTCACCCGCGCCATCGTGGATCTGAAGGCCGGTGAGGTGACGGTGGAAGGTGCCGCCGACGCCGGCGCCGTCCGTCAGGCCATCGAAGACGCCGGATACGAGGCCAAGGCCGCGTGATGCGGCGTCCGGTGTGGACAGCACCCCGGACGGTGTCGTCCGGGGTGCTGTCCCACCGGGCCTCGACGGCTGCGACCACCGACTGCAACCCTCGCCAGGTCCTCGCTGCATGACCCTGCGCGCGCGGCTCCTCCTCCGCAGGCTGTCCCGACCCCATGGCCTGTTCCGGGCGGTGGCGGTCCTCCTCGTGCTGGTGATGGTTGGCCAGGTCGTGGGCGCGTCCGTTCTCGCCGCGCAGTGCCTGGACGGGCATCAAGCCGCGGGCGGGCACGCCATGGGTGAGCACGCCACGGGCGGACATGGGACCATCGACGATGGGCGGCATGCGGATGCCGCCGATGCGCTGGACCGTGATCGCGATGGGGAACAGGGTCTGAGCGGGCAGGCTGCCGCCCTGTGCGGCGGCGGTGCAACCGGTTGCATGGCTTGCCCGGTCCTTGCCGGCTCGGCCCCGGTGGCGCGGAAGATGGCCTGTGACCCGGTCCATTCCAAAACCGGGGTCTTCTCGCCCATCGACCCCGGCGTCGAGAGCCGACCACCGATCGCCGCCCTCTGATCGTCCGCCTTGGGCGGAGGCGTCCGGACCTTGTCATGTCCGCTCCCTTGCCCAGCCATCGCCGGTCCGCGCGTCGGCGCGCCCGCAACCCAGACGAACAGAGATTTTCCATGGCCTTCAAAGGACCCCTCCTGGCCGGCGCCCTGATGCTGGCGCCCGCCGTTGCCGTCGCCTCGTCCCATATCGGCGGCCACCCCGCGCGGCCGGTTGGCACAACGGGCGCGGCTTCCTACGAGTCCCCGTTTGCGGCCGGTGTGCCGCTTCTGGACCGCAGTGCGGCCCATCCGTCCTACGGCCCCGCCCCCGAGGGCGTCGCCGCGGAGGACACGGACGCGCAGGCGCCCGCGGCCGACCCTTCCAGCATGGACCATTCCAAGATGGGCCACGGCGCCATGAACCACGGCGCGCCGCCCCAGTCGCAGCCGCCCGGGAAAGGGGGAGCGCAATGACCGTTTCGCCACGCACCGTCCGTTCGGCGGCTTTGACCGGGCTGATCCTGGCGCTGCTGGGCGGCTGCTCCGCCACCACGTTCGACACCTTCCCGACCACCGCGCAGGTGGTCGAGCAGGGCGACCTCCTGCACCGCGGGCCGCCGCTGACGTCCAGCACGTTCCAGGCGGCCGTGGACCAGCGCATTGCGGAACTCGTCGCCCAACCCCTGGATCTGCAATCGGCACTTGAGATCGCGGTGCTGAACCAGCCGCGGCTGCAGGGCATCTACCTGGCCCAGAACGTCAACTATCCCAGCTTCGTCGAGAAGCTCGCGGCGGCCCGCGCCAGCGATCCGGGCACCTCGGTGGAGTGGGCCGCGGTCCGTCTCGCCCTGCTTCCCGCCGTCAACCGCATGTCCCGGTACGAATTCGCCGAAGCCTACGCGGGCATCGCGCCGGAGTTCGTGACCACCGCCGAGCACATCAAGAAGGAATGGTACGCGGCCGTCGCCGCCCACCAGACCGAGGCCATGATGCGGCAGGTGGTCGACGCCCTGCGCGCCCAGGCCGAACTCGCCAACGAACAGTACCGGTCGGGGACGGTGTCACGGGGCGAACAGGCCAAGCGGCACATCGCCCTGGGGTCGGTGCTCAAGGAGCATGCCGCGGCCAAGCGCGAACTGGTCGAGGCGCGCGAGGCGCTGGTGCGCCACCTCGGCCTGTGGGGCGACTTGGCCGACATCAAACTGCCCGACCGCCTGCCCGATCTGCCGGCCGAGGCCGCCAAGCTGGACGGCATCGAGGACTACGCCCTGGCCAACCGCATGGACGTGGTGGCGGCCCGGCACAAGGGTGGCGCCTGGAGCAAGGCCGTCGCCGCCCGCTCGCAGGCCCGCGAGGCCTATGCGAATTACCTGACCGCCTACGACACCGCCAAGTACCAGCGGGACGTGGTGATGCCGCTGACCCAGGTCAGCCTGGAATTCGCCCAGCAGGAATACAACGGCATGCTGATCGGCGTGTACGACCTGCTGGCGGAGGTCCAGGAACAGATCGAAGCCGGCAAGGACTACATCGAGACGCTGCGCGATTTCTGGACCGCCGAGGCCGAACTCATCAGCGCCCTGGGCGGCAGCCTGCCCGGCCGGTCCGCCTCTTCGAAAGGCTCCCAGTCATGAACCGCCGTCAATTCCTGGCCAGCTCCGGCACCGGCCTGATCGCCGGGGCCGGACTCGTCTCCACCGCCGCCGCCGCGACGCCGGGCGAGGCCCCGCGGTTCACGTCCCCCGGCACCCGCGCCCCGATCCGTCCGACCGGCGGGCAGGGGTACACGCCGGTGGTCACGCTGAACGGCGGCTCGCTGCCGTGGCGCATGAACAACGGGGTGAAGGAGTTCCATCTCGTCGCCGAGCCCGTGAAGCGCGAGGTGGCGCCCGGCATGGAACTCAACCTCTGGGGATACAACGGAAGCTCGCCGGGGCCGACCATCGAGGCCGTCGAGGGCGACCGCATCCGCATCCTCGTCACCAACAAGCTGCCGGAGCACACCACCGTGCACTGGCACGGCCTGTTCCTGCCGTCCGGCATGGACGGGGTCGGGGGCCTGACCCAGCCGCACATCAAGCCGGGCCAGACCTTCGTCTACGAGTGGACGCTGCGCCAGAGCGGCACCTTCATGTACCACCCGCATGCGGACGAGATGGTCCAGATGGCGATGGGCATGATGGGCCTGTTCATCGTACACCCGAAGGACCCCGCGGCCCACCGGGTCGACCGCGACTTCGCCTTCCTGCTGGCAAGCTACGACGTCGACCCCGGGACCTACGTCCCGAACACGGCCGAGATGACGGACTTCAACATCTGGACCTTCAACAGCCGCGTCTTCCCCGGCATCGACCCGTTGGTCGTACGCAAGGGGGACCGGGTCCGGATCCGCGTCGGCAACCTGACCATGACGAACCACCCGATCCACCTGCACGGGTATGCGTTCACGGTCACCGGGACCGACGGCGGCTGGGTGCCGCCGTCGGCGCGGTGGCCGGAGGTCACGGTCGACGTGCCGGTCGGCGCCATGCGCGCCATCGAGTTCGTGGCCGACGAGGAGGGCGACTGGGCCCTGCACTGCCACAAGTCGCACCACACAATGGGCGCGATGGGCCACGCGGTCCCGAACATGATGGGCGTGCGCCAGCAAAAGGTGACGCCGACCATCTCGAAGCTCCTGCCGGGCTACATGTACATGCCGATGGGCGAGAACGGCATGGCCGAGATGCAGGACATGCCCGGCATGGGCATGCACCCGCCGGAGAACACGCTGCCCATGATGATGGGCGAGGGGCCGTTCGGCCCGCTGGAGATGGGCGGCATGTTCACGGTCCTGAAGGTGCGCCGGGATGTGAAGCCCGGCGACTACACCGATCCGGGCTGGTACGCGCATCCGCCGGGCACCGTCGCCTATGAGCGCAAATAGGGAAAAGGCCCGACCCGTCCGCCGGGTCGGGCCTTTTCTTCCTCGACCGGCTCCGGTCTCCGAACCAACCGCACGAGAGAGGGCATCGAGGCATGGGGGCGTTGGCCCTTGCCGCGTTGCCGGCCCTATCCGCGACCGCGCCCCCGGCCTTGTGGCCGGGGGCGAGAGCGGCGGGCTGGTCTCGAGGTTCCGCAAGCCGGTCCAAGGGCAACTCGAGTTCGCCTGCCGCCTCCCCGGTCATCTCGAGGCCGGGATGGTCAGAAACGTCGCCTTTACGAAATAGGTGTGACGATCGGGCGGGGGTCGTTGGGACTTCCCCCCGGCATCCATCGCCGTTCCATGCGGCCGAGGCATCGCAGACATACCCTGGCTCCGTTTCAGGAATCGTATTGACCTTCCAACCTCTGGAAGCATCAGAACGGTGGCCAGGCTCCAAGGGGC
This sequence comes from Azospirillaceae bacterium, assembly GCA_035645145.1. Lineage (GTDB taxonomy): Bacteria > Pseudomonadota > Alphaproteobacteria > Azospirillales > Azospirillaceae > CANGXM01. Next base: position 165,138 of record DASQNC010000071.1, read on the forward strand.
GACGCCCCGGAAAACGGAAGGATCGGGTCCCATGACGACCACGCATTCCAACCATGGCCACGACCATGCCCATCACGGCCATGGGCACCACCACCACGGGCATCAACAAAACGGGTCTCAGCATCATGGGCCGCACCAGATGCAGGCCGCCCCGCTGAACCGGGTCGCATTCCAGGCGACGCTGCACTGCATGGCAGGCTGTGCGATCGGCGAGGTCGCCGGCATGGTCATCGGAACGTCGCTGGGCATGGGCATGTGGCAGACGGTGGCCCTGGCCGTCACGCTGGCGTTCATCACCGGCTTCGGCCTGACCATGCGTCCGTTGCTGAAGGGCGGCATCCCGTTCCGGCAGGCCCTCGGCATCGCGTTCGCCGCGGACTTCATTTCGGTCACGGTGATGGAGATCGTCGACAATGCCGTGATGATGCTGATCCCCGGCGCCATGCATGCCGGCCCGACCACGCTCTTCTTCTGGGTCAGCATGGCCATCGCGCTCGCCATCGCGGTTGTCGTCGCGTTCCCGGTGAACCGTTGGCTGATCATGCGGGGCAAGGGCCACGCGGTCGTCCATGCCCACCACGGGCATCACTGACCCCTTCCGGGCGGGCACGAAAAGCCCTTGACCTTCCTATTGTTGGAAGGTCGATCCATGGGGCAACTTGAGGCAACAGGAACTGATCATGGTCACCGCAGCCGTACAGGAACGGGACGCGCCGTCCGCGAAGGCGGCCTCCGAAATGGACATCGGGATCGGCGGCATGACGTGCGCTTCCTGCGTGGCGCGCGTCGAGAAGGCGATCCGCAAGGTGCCGGGGGTGACGGACGTGTCCGTGAACCTGGCCACCGAGAAGGCGCGCGTCGCATTCGCGGACCCGGTTCCGAACACCCAGGACGTCATCGCCGCCATCAGCGGCGCCGGGTACGAGCCCGCGACGACCGCCGTGGACCTGCGGGTCGAGGGCATGACCTGCGCGTCCTGCGTCGGCCGTGTTGAAAAGGCTTTGAAAAAGGTTCCCGGCGTCGCCGAGGCCGCGGTCAATCTGGCGACCGAACGCGCCCACGTCGTGGGCCACGGCATCGACCCGGCATCGCTGGTCGCGGCCGTGGAGAAGGCCGGCTACCAGGCCTCCCCGGTCACCGCGGACCAGACCGCCAAGCAGGCGGCGGACGAGGGGCCGGAGCGCAGCCGCCGCGAACTGCGGCATGTGCTGATCGGTGCGGCGCTGTCGCTGCCGCTGGTCATCGGCATGATCGGCGACATGCTCGGCTACGACATCATGCCGCCGGGCTGGCTGCAACTGGTGCTCGCCACGCCGGTTCAGTTCTGGCTGGGCGCGCGTTTCTACAAGGCGGCCTGGAAGGCGGTGCGGGCCGGCGCCGGCAACATGGACCTGCTGGTCGCCATCGGGACCACGGCCGCCTGGGGTCTCAGCGTCCACATGCTGATGAACTCGCACCCCGGACACATGCCGCACCTGTATTTCGAAGGGTCGGCGGTCCTGATCACCTTCGTGTTGCTTGGCAAGTGGCTGGAAACCCGCGCCAAGGGGCAGACGGCCGCGGCCATCCGGGCGTTGATGAACCTGCGTCCCGAAACCGCCCGCGTGCGCCGGGACGGCGCCGAGGTTTCGGTGCCCGTCGACCAGGTCCGGCGCGGCGACTTCGTGCTCGTCCGCCCGGGCGAGCGGGTGCCGGTGGACGGCGTGGTGGTCGAGGGGGCCGGCAGCGTCGACGAGTCCATGCTGACGGGTGAGCCGCTGCCGGTGGAAAAGGCCGTCGGCGCGGCTGTGACCGGCGGCTCCATCAACGTCGACGGCCTGCTGGTGGTCGAGACCACCGCGGTCGGCACCGAGACCATGCTTTCGAAGATCGTGCGTCTGGTCGAAGGGGCGCAGGCGTCCAAGGCGCCCATCCAGCGCACCGTGGACAAGGTCAGCGCGGTCTTCGTCCCCATCGTCCTGCTGATCGCACTGGCCACCCTGGCCGTGTGGTGGTTCGTGGCGGACGACATGGAGACCGCCATCGTCACGGCGGTGTCGGTCCTGGTCATCGCCTGCCCGTGCGCCCTCGGCCTCGCCACGCCCACCTCGATCATGGTCGGGACCGGCGCCGCCGCGAAGCACGGCATCCTGATCAAGGACGCGGAAGCCCTGGAGCGGGCCCACGCGGTCACGACCGTCGCCTTCGACAAGACCGGCACGCTGACGGTCGGCAAGCCGCAGGTCACCGACATCGTCCCCGCCGCCGGACCGACCGAGGCGGAGCTGCTGCGCATTGCGGCCACCCTCCAGCAGGGCAGCGAGCATCCGCTGGCGCACGCCGTCCTGGCCCGCGCCGGTGACGACGGGGTCGCCCCGGCCACCCTGTCGGATTTCAAGGCCCTGGCGGGACGCGGCGTGTCCGGCACGGTGGATGGCAGGTCGGTGCAGTTCGGCGCCAAGCGGCTCATGGCCGAGAGCGGGATCGCCATTGCGGATCTCGAAGCCAAGGCGGCGGAACTGGAGGCGTCCGGGCGGACCGTCTCCTGGCTGGCGGAAGTCGCGCCGGACCGGCGGGTGCTGGGTCTGGTCGCGTTCGGCGACACCATCAAGGAAAGCGCGCGCGAGGCCGTGCGTGGGCTGCATGCCCAGGGCATCGAGACCGTGATGGTGACCGGCGACAGCCGAGGCGCCGCGAATGCGGTCGCCAAGGAACTCGGCATCGACCGCGTGTTCGCCGAGGTGCTTCCCGGCGACAAGGCCGACGTCGTCGCGACCCTGAAGCGCGAAGGCAAGGTGGTCGCCATGGTCGGCGACGGCATCAACGACGCCCCGGCGCTCGCCGCCGCCGACGTCGGCATCGCCATGGCGACCGGCACCGATGTTGCCATGCACACCGCCGGCGTCACCCTGATGCGCGGCGATCCCGTGCTGGTCTCCGGCTCCGTGGACGTGTCGCGGCGCACCTACGCGAAAATCAAGCAGGGCCTGTTCTGGGCCTTCGCCTACAATGTGATCGGCATTCCGCTGGCCGCGCTCGGCTATCTGAGCCCCGTCCTCGCGGGCGGCGCCATGGCACTGAGTTCGGTCAGCGTGGTCCTGAATGCACTGACGCTCCGGGGCTGGAAGCCCCGGGGCAACTGACCACGGAGGGGGCCATGAACATCGGGCAGGCCGCGAAGGCGTCCGGCGTGAGCGCCAAGCTCATCCGCTACTACGAGAGCATCGGGCTGATCCCCGAGGCGGGCCGGACCGCTTCGGGCTACCGGGTCTACACGCAGCAGGAGGTGAACATCCTGCGTTTCGTGAAGCGGGCGCGGACGCTCGGCTTCAGCATCGAACGCATCCAGCACCTTGTGGGCCTGTGGCGGGACAAGCAGCGGGCCAGCGCCGAGGTGAAGCGGATCGCCCTGGAGCACGTGGCCGAGCTTCAGGCGAAGATCGCCGAAATGAAGTCGATGAGCGACACCCTCCAGGAGCTCGCCGAGGCTTGCCACGGCGACCATCGGCCGGATTGTCCGATCCTGCGGGATCTTGAAAGCCCGTCCCACAAGGTCGAGGATCATTGCCATCCGGCCGCCAGGCCGAAACTCGCCGCCACCGCTTAGGAGCGAAGGCCCCCCGTCGGTGCGCGAGCGCGCACGCCGGCCCGCAATCCTCGGCCGCTCGGCGGGTTGGGGAAGCCGGACATCCGGGCAGGGAGCAATGGCATGACCGATCCGATCACCGACAACCAGGCACGCAGCCGTTACGAGCTGGAGGCCGGCGGCGAGGTCGCCTTCGCCACGTACCAGCGCGACGGCGCCACCGTCTACATCCGCCACGTCGAGGCCCCGCCGGCGTTGCGCGGCACCGGTGCCGCCGGCCGGCTGATGGAAGGCATCATGCAGGCCGCACGCCGTGACGGATTGAAGATCGTGCCGATCTGCAGCTATGCGGCTGCCTGGATGCGCCGCCACGGCGAATACGCGGACCTGCGCGGCTGACCCGTGCCTGGTCGCCCGGGCCGCCTTCAGCCGTCCTTGGCGCCGGCTCCGGCACTCCGGCCCAGGATGTTGCTGCCGCGCGGATCGGCGACGGCCTCGTCGTAGCCGGCTTCGGTGGACGTCCGCGGCTGCTGCCGGATGCGCAGGTTGTTCTGCACATGGGTCACGCCCGACACGGAATGGGCGATGTCCTCGGCCCGCCGCTTGGCTTCACGGCTGTCCGCGCTGCCATACAGCGTGACCTCGCCGCCCGAGACCTGCACCGTCATGGCCGACGCGTCCAAATGGGGGTCGTCGGTCAAGCGGTCGTGCAGATCCTCCGAAATCCGCGCGTCCGACCGCCGGTAACCCTGCGGGCCGCGACCACGGTGGTCGGTGCCCCCGCCGATGCCGCCGGCCGGTCCGCGCGCGACATCCGCACCCTGCCCGCCGGGGGCGCCGAAGAAGCCGCGTGTTCGGCCCGTGGCGCCGCTGCCGCCCCGGACCGGCTCGGTCGGCTGGTAGTGGGCGCCATCGTCGCCGCGTCCGTAGTCGCCCCGCAAATAGTCCTGGCGGTCGTAGGCCGCGCGCTCGAAGTGGCGGCCCTCCATGTCCCGGCGGCGTGTGCGGGTCAGATCGTCCGGCATGGGCTTCCTCGTGTCCGGTGTGGGAAAGCCTGTCCAACATCCGCCGCACGGGGGGGTTCCGGAACGTCGGCCGGGCCCGCCGGTTGTGCGGGCAGCCGCGGGACCCGCGGCCAACGGGGGGAGCTCGACGCATGAGATGGGCCGGCGTTATCGCCTTGGCGTTCCTGGCGGCGTTGCCATTGGGAGCCTGCCAGACGGCTTCGGCGCAGGACCGCGCATCCAATGCCCAGACCGCCGGGGCCCGGACCATCGACACCGAGGCCGGCCGGGTCCGCGTGGAGACGCTTGCCGGCGGCCTGGACCACCCGTGGGCACTGGCCTTCCTTCCGGACGGGCGGATGCTGGTCACCGAACGGCCGGGACGCCTGCGCCTGGTCTCGGCCGACGGCCGCCCGTCGGAACCGCTGTCCGGTGTACCGCCGGTTCAGGCCGGGCGGCAGGGCGGCCTGCTCGACGTGGCGCTTCCGCCCGACTTCGCGTCCAGCCGCCTCGTGTACCTGGCCTATTCCGAACCGGGCGAGGGCGGGGCGGGCACCGCCGTGGCGCGGGGCCGGCTCGGCGACCGTGGATTGGAGGATGTCCGGGTCGTCTTCCGGCAGTTGCCGAAGGTGGACGGGGGCCTGCATTTCGGCGCGCGTCTGGCCTTCGCCCCTGATGGCAAGCTGTTCGTGACGCTTGGCGAGCGGTTCAAGTTCGATCCGGCCCAGGATCTCTCCAACCACCTCGGCAAGATCGTGCGCATCAACCCGGACGGGTCGGTGCCGCCCGACAACCCATTCGTGAACCGGCCGGGTGCCCGGCCCGAAATCTGGTCCTACGGGCACCGCAACCCGCAAGGGGCCGCCATCCACCCGGACACCGGCGAATTGTGGGAAAGCGAGTACGGCCCGCGCGGCGGCGACGAGATCAACATCCCCCTGGCCGGCGGCAACCACGGTTGGCCGTTGGTCAGTTGGGGCCGGCACTACGACGGCCGGGACATCCCCGATCCGCCGACCCGGCCCGACCTCGTCCCGTCCATCCACCATTGGACCCCGGTGGTCTCCCCGTCGGGGATCGCGTTCTACACCGCCGACGCATTCCCGGCCTGGCGCGGCGACCTGTTGGTCGCCGGTCTCACGACCGAGGGCGTGGTGAGGTTGACGCTGGACGGCCGGCGGGTTGTCGGCGAGGAACGCATCGGCCTCGGGACGCGCATCCGCGACGTGCGGCAGGGGCCGGACGGCGCCGTCTACGCGCTGACCGACGAGACCAATGGCCGGATCCTGCGCCTGTCGCCCGAAGGGGACGGCTGGGCCAGCCGGTGAGACCACGCACCCCCTCGGAGCCGGGGTTCAGCCCAGGAACTCCGCGATCCGGGGGTCCCGGTCCCGGCACAGGACCGCGTCCGGCGTTCCGGATGCGATCACCCGCCCTTCGGCCACGAAGGCCGCTTGGTCGGCCAGCGCGCGGACATCGTCGGGCGTGTGGATGGTCATGAGAACAGTCAATCGGTGGCGGCGGCGCAGCGTGTCCACCAGCCGGATCATGCCGCGGCGCAATCCGGGGTCCAGCGCGCCGAAGGGTTCGTCCAGCAGCAACAATGGCTTGGCCGACACCAGCGCCCGCGCCAGCGCCACCCGCTGGCGCTGGCCCCCCGACATTCCGTCCGGCCGCCGTGCTTCCAAGCCATCCAGTTCCACCGCCTCCAGGGTCTCGCGCACCCGTGCCCACTCGTCCGGGGACAGTTTCAGCGACGGCCGCAGGCCCAGGGCGACGTTTTCGGCGGCGGTCAGATGGGGGAACAGGTTGTGGTCCTGGAAGACCATGGCGACGGGCCGCCGGGACGGGGGCAACGGAAGCAGATCCCGCCCGCCGAACTCCAGCCGCCCCGGGGACGGCCGCTCGAACCCGGCGATCATATGCAGCAGCGTCGTCTTCCCTCCGCCCGACGGTCCGACCACCGCGCACAGGGCGCCGGCCGGGACGTCCAGGGTATAGGCCGCGCGGAACCCCGGATAGGCCAGCACACAGTCACGGACCGTCAGCATTCCGCATCCCTTCGGAACCGGACCACCGCACCGAGGCGTGGGCCAGGGTGAGCGCGGCCGCGACCAGGACGAAGGCCAGCGCCGACGCCTCCTCGAACCGGTAGGCGGCCAGACGCTCGTACATCAGGTAGGGCAGGGTTCGGAGCTCGGCCCCGCCGAACAGGGCGACCACGCCGAAGTCGGCGAAGGACAGTGCCATGGACATGGCGAAGGCACCAGCCAGCGGACGCCGCAGCGTCGGCCAGTCCAAAATGCGCAGCCGCGCGATCCCGGACAGGCCCAGAAGGTCGGCCGCGAGCCCGTGCCGGGCGCCCGTCGTCAGGACGGCCGGCGCCACGAAGCGATAGGCGAAGGCCAGGGTGCCGAACGCGTTCACCACCGGCAGCAGCACATATCCCGTCGCCGCCAGATCCGCCCCGCGGGGCATCAGCAGGAAAAGCCCGGTGGCAAGGGTGAACGGGGGAACGGCCGCCAGCCCCAGCGGCAGGGCGTCGTGCGCCGCGGCCAGGGCGGGACGGCGCACCCGCAGCCGGGCATGGCGGCTTGCCGCGGCCAGCATGACGGCGGCGGCACAGGCAAGCGATGCGGCAACGGCGGCAATGGTGACGCTGGTCACGAGCGCCCGGCCCAGGTCGGCGTCCAGCACCCGCGGCAACGCGGCCAATCCGGTTGCGATGCTGGCCAGCAGCGGCAGGACCAGCAGCGCTCCGAGGCCCAGGACCACGGTGTCGACGGCGGCCAGGCGCCGGTCCCGGGCGTCCGCCCGGGCGACGGGAAGGCGGCTGGTCTGCGCGACCGCGCTACGCCCGCCCACCCGGTGCAGCGCGACCGCCACGGTCAGGCAGAACCCCGTCTGCACCAGCGCCAGCCAGGCCGCCCGTGGAATGTCTCCCTCCGACCGCAGCGCCTCGTAGATTGCCACCTCCAACGTCGCGTGGGCGGGCCCACCGCCCAGGGTCAGCACGATGCCGAAGCTGGTGAAGCACAAAAGGAACACCAGGCCCGCCACACCCGGCGTCTCGCGGCGCAGCACCGGCAGGTCCAGGTGTCGGAACACCTCGCGCGGGCCGAAGCCCAGGACCTGGGCCAGGCGCCATTGCTCCGCCGCGACCCCGCCGAGCGCGTCCAACTGCAACCGCGCCACCAGCGGGGCGTTCAGGGCCACGTGGGCGAGAAGGATCCCGGGCCATCCGAAGATCCGCAGCTCGCCCGGCAAGCCGGCAAGACGCATCAGGTCCGCCACCCAGCCCGAGCGGCCGTACACGGCAACCACCGCGAAGGCCGTCACCACCGTGGGCAGGACCGCCGCCGCACCGAGGGCGGCCAGGAACAAGGACCGCCCGGGAAACCGCCGCCGCGCCAGCGCCAGGGCCAGGGCCGTGCCCAGCCCCACCGAGAGCAGCGTCGAGACACCGGCCTGCGCCAGCGAGAACGTCAGCGTGCGCACCAGATACGGGCCGATGGGGGTGACCGCGCCCGTTCCGCCCGCCGCCCACATCAGGGCGGCGAAGGCGGTGCCCGTCAGGGCGGCGATGGCCGCCGCCAGGAACGATCCCGGGTGCATGTCGCGGCCGCCGGCCGTTCCCGGTCCGGCTCAGCGCGCCGTCGCGTTGAGCCAGCCGTCCACGAAGGCGCGCCGGTTCGCGCGCACCTCCTCGGGCGTGAAGAGCAGGGCCTTGCCCGGACGGATCAGGTCGGCGAAGGACGCGGGCAGCCCGTCGCGCGGTGGAACCGCGGGATACATCCAGTTGCCTTCGGGCATGGCCGACTGGAACGCGTCGGACAGGACGAAGGCGAGGAACCGGCGGGCCAGTTCGGGCTGTTTGGACGTGCGCGTCGCGCCCGCGATCTCGATGTGGACGTAGTGGCCTTCCGCGAAGGGGGCGGCGTTGTAGTTGGTCTTCTTCTCAACCGCCACATGGTAGGCGGGCGACGTGCTGTACGAGAGCACCATGTCCGCCTCGCCCTTCAGGAACAGGCCGTAGGCTTCGGACCAGCCCTTGGTGAAGGTGACGATGCGTGGGCGCAGCCGCTGCCAGGCGGCATCCGCCTCGTCGCCGAAGACCTGCCGCATCCACAGAAGGAAGCCGAGGCCGGGCGCGCTGGTGCGCGGATCCTGGAGGATGATGCGCGGTCCGTTCGGGTCGTCCACCAGCTCGCGCAGGCTTCCGGGCACCTTGGCGGTCCGGTTGGCATCGTAGACGAAGGCCAGATGGCCCCAGTCGAAGGGGAGGAAGGTGTCGTCGGTCCACGCGACCGGCAACGCCAGCGATCCCGTGTTCTGCCCGTGCGGCGCGAACAGGCCCAGGTCCTTGGCCTCGGCCGCGAGGTTCATGTCCAGGCCCAGCACGACGTCGGCGCGGGTGGACGTGCCTTCCAGGCGCAGGCGTCCCACAAGGGACCCGGCGTCGTCGGAGTTGACGTAGACCAGGTCGCAATCGCAGACCGCCTCGAACCGTTCCTCGATCCGGGCGCCCGGCCCGTATTTTCCGGAGAACGAGGAATAGGTGTAGACGGTCAGGGTCGGCTTCTGCGCTTGGGCATCGGCCGTTCCACCCGCGACCAGCGGGGCGAACACGGTCAGGAATGCGGCGGCAAGACTGGACAGGCGGAGGCGCATGGCCCGGCTCCCATGGTTTGGGGACGGCCGGCGGCAGCGTCGGCGACACCCGAAACGGGTGCTGACAAATTGTCTTCGCGCACGCTCATTCCCTCCGCCGGCACGACCCGGATCAGGTTCGACGGGTTGGCGGGTCCACCGCCTCTCAGCCCCGGACCAATCGGCCCTCGGCACCCCGTGAGACGGCGTTCGAATATCAGACCCGGTCCCGCCGCACAAGCCGGCGCTGGCGGCGGTGGGCGGAACCATGCCGCATCCCGCCTGTCTTCCTGACCCGTTCGTGTTGCGAGGGAGGGCCGCATGCCTCGCCGGCGCGACGTCCTTTACGCGGGTCTGGCCGGTGCCGCGGTGGCCGCCCGCCGGCCGGCCGTGGCGGCAACGGCGGTCGCGCCGGCGTTGCCGCCGGACGTGTTCGTGGCCCGGGTTGCGCAGGATGTCCTGGACGCCGTGTTCACCGCGGATCCGGACCGGCGCCTGGCCGAACTCGTCCGGCAGCATGTCGACCTGCGCTACGCCGCGCGCTTCGCGTTGGGCCGGTACTGGGGTGCGCTGTCGCCACGTGGACGGTCGGATTACCTGGACGCCTACCAGGCCTTCTCGCTCGCCGTCCTGCCCGAACGGATTCTCCGCCACCTCGATCCCCGCAAGGCCCGGCTGTTGTTCGGCGGTCCGTTCGATGCCGCGATGGTGCTGCAGCCCGCGGGACCGGTCCGACAGGGCGCGCGCGATGTCGTGGTGCCCACCGTGCTCACCCTGCCGGTCGGGGATCCCACGCTGCTGGAGTGGCGGCTGCGGGCGGCGGGCCGTGATTGGAAGCTGATCGACCTGGCCGTGGACAAGAGCAGCCAGGCGCTGGTGGCACGGGCCGGGATCGAAGGCGCCGTGGCCGCCGGCGGCGGCGATCCGGTTGTCATCGTGCCCTGGCTGCGGGCCCGGATTGCCGCCAGCCGGTAGGGAACCGCCATCCGGGTGTATGGGGGGGAGGGCTCATCGGTCGGTGGACGGGGATGGCTGGCGGTACGGTCTGTTGCCGGGGGACCGTCAAACGAGGGAGGTCCCATGTTCTTCCGCAGCCGCCATCTTCAGTACGACGCCAAGCCGTCCCTGTCCGATCCCGTCTTCGCCCGCCAGCTCCAGGAGCTGCTGGGCGGCCAGTGGGGCGAGATCAGCGTGATGATGACCTACTTCTTCCAGGGCTGGAACTGCCGCGGCCCGGAGAAGTACCGGGACATGCTCATGGACATCGGCACCGAGGAGATGGGCCATGTCGAGATGCTGGCGACCATGATCGCCCGCCTGCTCGAAACCTCGCCGGTCGAAGCCCAGGAGGGGGCTGCGCGCGACAGCGTGATCGGCGCCGTGATGGGCGGTGCGCGGGTCGAGGATGCCATCGTCGCCGGCATGAATCCGCAACATGCCATCGTGACCGGCGGCGGCGCCCAGCCGGGGGATAGTGTCGGGGTCCCCTGGAACGGGCGCTTCGTGACCGCCAGCGGCAACCTGTTGGCCGATTTCCGCTTCAACGTCACCGCCGAAAGCCAGGGCCGGCTCCAGGCCGCGCGGCTGTACGCGCTGACCGACGATCCGGGTGTGAAGGACATGCTGAAGTTCCTGATCGCCCGCGACACGATGCACCAGAACCAGTGGCTCGCCGCCATCCAGGAATTGGAGGCCGACGGGCTGGAGTCGACGCCCTGCCCCAGCAGCTTCCCCCAGGACGAGGAGATGCGCGAGGTGTCCTACCAGTTCTGGAACCTGTCGGAGGGCACGGAAAGCCAGCAGGGCCGGTGGGCCAAGGGGCCGGCGCCGGACGGCCGCGGCCAGTTCCAGTATTTGGCCGAACCGCGGCCCCTGGGGCCGGTGCCCACCTTGAACCCCGTGGACCCGCGTCTGCACGGCACGCCGAAGACACCGCGCCCGTCGACCACCAAACGCGCCGCCGAATGAGGCAGGGCGTTCCCGGCCCCGGGTCCCCGGCCCGGGGCCGGGATGCGGCGATATGCAGAAAGTTGTCGTTTCCTGCGCAACGGTGCTTGCATCGCGCGGCGGATTAGCCCATACCGGCGCCTCGTTCCCGCCCCCCTTCGAAATCGCACCTTCGGTGCTGGGGTTTGGCCGGGGTTGATCTACTGGTTTGGGGGAGACGATGGCGAAATCCGCTCATCTCTTCCAATTGGGGATGGACTCCGGCGTTGAGCCGAGGAAGGCCCAAGCGGAAGCGACCGTCGAGCATGCCGAAGTGATCGCAGGCCCGTGGGCGAAAGCCGACGCGTCGGAGCCGGCCGACCACTTCATCACCCGCGACGGCAAGACCTATGCCGGCACGCACCTGATCATCGACCTGTGGGGGGCCACCCGCCTGGACGAGCTGGCGCACGTCGAGGCGACCCTGGTTGATGCGGTGAACGCCGCCGGCGCCACGCTGCTGCACATCCATCTTCATCATTTCACGCCGAACGGCGGAATTTCGGGCGTGGCGGTGCTGGCGGAAAGCCACATCTCGATCCACACCTGGCCCGAGCGCGGTTATGCGGCGCTGGACGTGTTCATGTGCGGCGATGCCCAGCCCGAGAAGGCCATCCCCGTGCTGGAGACCGCGTTCCGGCCCGAGCGCACGGTGGTGGACACCTTCTACCGCGGCGAAGTGGTGGACGAGGCCGGCTGACCGCCGGCCCCGCGTCCCGCCCACGCGCCGCAACCGGCGCAGACCTTTTCAGCAGGAATCCGACATGGCGGACTGGTACGAGGAAACCCTCTACCCCGACCACGGCCAGCGTTTCCGCATGGGCCGCGTGCTCTTCCGCGCCAAGACCGACCACCAGGAGCTGGTGATCTTCGAGAACCCGGCCATGGGGCGGGTCCTGGCGCTGGACGGGGTGATCCAGGTCACCGAGGCCGACGAGTTCGTCTACCACGAGATGCTGACCCATGTGCCGATCCTGGCCCATGGCAACGCCAAGCGGGTGCTGATCATCGGCGGCGGCGACGGCGGCATGCTGCGCCGGACGCTGGAGCACCCCGGGATCGAAAAGGCGACCCTGGTGGAGATCGACCGGGGCGTGGTGGACATGTGCGTCGAGCACATGCCGTCGATCCCCGGCCGGGCGTTCGACGATCCGCGCACCGAACTGGTGATCGCGGACGGCCGCGCCTTTGTGGCCGAGACCAAGGACCGGTTCGACGTCATCATCGTCGACAGCACCGACCCGACCGGCCCGGGCGAGGTCCTGTTCACGCAGGACTTCTATGCCGACTGCAAGCGCTGCCTGACGCCCGGCGGGATCCTGTGCACCCAGAACGGCGTGCCCTTCTTCCAGCCCGACGAGCTGCGCGACACCCACCGGCGGTTCGGCGCCCTGTTCGCCGACTCGTGGTTCTTCATGGCGTCGGTCCCGACCTACTACGGCGGCCACATGGCGCTGGGGTGGGGCACCGACAACCGGGACCTGCGCCATGTGCCGCTGGACGAGGTGCGCCGGCGTTTCACGGCCGCCGGCCTGAAGACGCGCTACTACACGCCCGAACTGCACGTGGCATCGTTCGCGCTGCCCGCCTTCATGCTGGACCTGATGCGGGGCTGAAGCGGTCGCCGTCCGTTCGGGCGGCGGGGCCGCTTCAGCGGCTGTTCCACACCCCGCCGCGCGGCTGGTCCGGGCGGACGAAGGCGAACTGGTCGCGGGGGAATTGGACCCCGGTCTCCACGCCGAACAGCGTCACCGTGGTGATCAGACCCTGGGCATCCACCACACGCCATTGGCGGAGCGCCAGCGGCCCCTGGTTCTGGGGGCCGTCCTCGAACACCAAGGTCAACTCGCCCTGGCCGGGGTCGTCCGTCTGAACCAGGCTGATTTCGAGTCGGCCGGGGCGCCGCTGCACGCCGGTCACCGTGACGTCGCCGCCCAGTTTGATGTTCGGGCGCAGGATGAAGTCGGCCAGCGAGCTGCCGATGGAGGTCTGCTGCTGCTGCTGGAGCTTGTCGTCCCAGTGATAGATGTACGCGCCGTCCGCCACGACGAAGTCGCGGGTCGGCAGGTCGTACTGGAGCCGCAGCCGGCCCGGCCGTGCCAGCGAGAACATGCCTTCGGCGTTTCCGCCGTCCTGGCCGACCTGGGTGAAGCGGGCCCGCATCGTGGTGATGCCGTTCAGGTAGTCCTCGGCCCGGCGCAGGTCCGCCTGGTCCTGCGGGGATAGCTGGCGCGGCGCACGCCGGCCCTGGGCAAGGGCACGGGACAAGGGGGCGCCCGCGAGCAGGGCGGCGGAGGCGGCGAGGAAACGGCGTCTGCTGGTGCTCATGCCGATGATATGGGCCCTGGCTGTGACGGAATCAGGGCATGAGCGCCCGAACCCCGCCCGTTGTTCCGCAAATAGGAAGAGGGGTGCCGCCCTCGCGGACGGCGCCCCCTTTGTATCATGACCGGTGTTCCCCGGGGGTCAGCGGGTGGTGGTGGCCGGCTTCTGGGGCTGGGCCGGGGTTGCCGGCACCGCCGACTGCGCCTTGTTCACGCCGCCCTGGCCGGTGACCGGCTGGGCTTTCGCGTCGGACGGGGCCTTGGCGTCGGACGGGCCCTCGACCTTCTTCTTCTCCGCACCCACGACCCCGGTGGCGCCGGCCGCCGTGCCCGCGGTGCCGTTCTTGACGGCATCGTCGGGCTTGGCATCCTGCGCCTTGGCCGGGGCGGCCGGCATGGCGGGCGCTGCGGGTGCCGCCGGCGAGGCGACAGCGGGCGCGGCAACCGTGGGGACTGCGACCGTGGGCACTGCGACCGTCGGCGGGGCAACCATGTTCGAAGTGGCCGGGGCGGTCTTGCTCACGTCCTGCGACGACGCGCCGGCCGCCGTGGTGCCGCCGCCGGTGGCGAAGGCCGGGGCGGCCATCAGGGCGACGGTGAGGGCGGCGGCGATCGAGCGGTACATGAAATCCTCCGTTGACGTCTTTGGCTTCTCAGCACCGGGTCCCATGACCCGGACGCTGATACCAACGGAGCGCGAATTTCTTTCTTCCCTTTCCACCCAGGGTCTTTTCGTGGCGTTTGCGCCGCAATTCCGCCCCAGGTCCTACTCGCCCACCAGGATCTCGCGTTTGCCCGCATGGTTGGGGCGGGACAGGATGCCTTCGGCCTCCATCCGCTCCACCAACCGGGCGGCGGAGTTGTAGCCGATGCGCAACTGGCGCTGGATATAGCTGGTGGACGCCTTGCGCTCGCGGATGACGATGGCGACGGCCTGATCGTAGAGCTGGTCGCCCGATCCGCTGCCGGTGCCGTCCCCGTCCTCGCCGTCGAGGTCCTCCGCCCCGTCCTCGTCCTCCAGAACGGCATCCACATAGAGCGGTTCGCCCTGGGCCTTGAGGAAGCCGACCACGGCCTCGACCTCGTCGTCGCGCACGAAGGGGCCGTGGACGCGGGTGATGCGGCCGCCGCCGGCCATGTAGAGCATGTCGCCCTGGCCCAGCAGTTGTTCCGCACCCTGTTCGCCCAGGATGGTGCGGCTGTCGATCCTGGAGGTGACCTGGAAGGAGATGCGGGTGGGGAAGTTGGCCTTGATGGTGCCGGTGATGACGTCGACCGAGGGGCGCTGGGTGGCCATGATGAGGTGGATGCCGGCGGCGCGCGCCATCTGGGCCAAGCGCTGGATGGCCGCCTCGATGTCCTTGCCGGCCACCAGCATCAGGTCGGCCATCTCGTCCACGATCACCACGATGTACGGCAGCTCGTTCAGGTCGATCGGCGTCTCCTCGAACACCGGCTTGCCGGTGTCGGGGTCGAAGCCGGTCTGCACCTTGCGGGTCAGCACCTCGCCCTTCGCCTTCGCCTCGCGCAGGCGCTGGTTGTAGCCCTCGATGTTCCGGACCCCGAGCTTGGACATGGCCCGGTAGCGGTCCTCCATCTCGCGCACCGTCCACTTCAGGGCGGTGATCGCCTTTTTCGGATCGGTGACCACGGGCGCCAGCAGGTGCGGGATGCCCTCGTAGACCGACAGCTCCAGCATCTTGGGATCGACCATGATGAACCGGCACTTGTCCGGCGGCAGCCGGTACAGGAGCGACAGGATCATGGTGTTGATCGCCACCGACTTGCCCGACCCGGTGGTGCCGGCCACCAGCAGGTGGGGCATGCGGGCGAGGTCGGCGATGACCGGTTGGCCGCCGATGTCCTTGCCCAGCACCAGCGGCAGCTTGCCGCCGCTGCGCTCGTACGCGTCGGCCTGCAGCAGCTCGCGCATGTAGACGATCTCGCGCCGGATGTTCGGCAGCTCGATGCCGATCACGTTGCGGCCGGGCACGACGGCCACGCGGGCCGACACGGCGCTCATGGAGCGGGCGATGTCGTCGGCCAGTCCGATCACACGCGACGACTTGGTGCCGGGCGCGGGCTCCAGCTCGTACAGGGTCACCACCGGGCCGGGGCTCACCTTCACGATGCGCCCGCGCACGCCGAAGTCGCCGAGCACGCCCTCCAGCATCCCGGCGTTCTTCTGCAATGCGTCCTCGTCCAACGTCGCGGGGCGGACGCCGGGGGCGGGCAATTGCAGCAGGTCCAGCGGCGGCAGCGCGCCGGCTTCGGGTGCGGGCGGCTCGAACAGGCTGGTCTGCTTCGCCTGCTCCTTGGCCTGGCTCGCCTTGCGCGACGGCTCGACCGGACGCGGCGGGGCCGCGACGACCGGGGCCGCGCGCTCATGCCGCTCGGGCGAAGGGGCATCGGCGGGGGCACGGGACCGGGCCGCCCGCAGGCCGCCGAGCAGCGTCCCCGGTGCGGTGGCCGGTGCCGCGGGGTGCGCGTCCATGGTGGGGTACGCCGGCTCCGCGCCGGCCAGGACCGGCTCGCGGCGGATCCCCTCGGTGGTGCGGCGCACGGCCTCGGACGCATAGGCGCCGCCGACGGCCAGACCGGCCCCGGCGGCGGCGGCGCCGCGCGCCGCCATCGGGCGGAGATTGCGGTACAGCCAGATCGGCCAGCGCCACAGGATCCGGACGTCGGACAGGGCGAAGCCCAGCGTCATGACGCCCAGGAGGCCGGCGGCGTAGGCCGCGCCCATGGCGATCATGGTCTCGCTGGAGAACCCGACCACGGCGTCCATCAGCTTGGCGGACTCGGTCAGCAGGATCTGCCCCGCCGCCCCGCCCAAATGCGTGTGGTGCAACGGCCAGCCGTCGAAGGCCGGGAAACCGGCCAGGGCCGTGGTCGCCAGAAGCGTGGCGAGGGTCAGGACCAGGATGCGGCCGGGCCAACGGCCGGGCCGGCGCTGGCTGGCGGTGCGGATGCCCATCGCCACCAGCAGCAGGGCGAAGGCATAGGCCCCCCCGCCCAGGATCTGCATCAGCGCGTCCGACACATAGGCGCCGGGTAGGCCCAGCACGTTGCGGGCCGCCGCGGACTCGGTCCCGCGGATCGCCGCGGCCACGTTCCAGGACGGATCGCCCGGTTCGTAGGTGAACAGCGCCGCCGCCAGCAGGAAGCCGGCGGCCACGAAGACCATGCCGCACAGTTCCACCACGCGGCGCCACAGGAAGCCGCTGACCTGCGGCGGCAGCAGGGGGTGGCGGTTGTCGCGGGGCAGGCGGCGTGTGGCGGCCACGGGCGTCCTCAGCAGTCCAGGATCTCGGCCATGCGCGCGCAGGCCTCGGCGACGATGGCGGCGTCATGCACCAGCGCCACGCGGATATAAGGCGAACCATGGTTAACGCCTTGCGAATCCGGCCGTGTGACATAGGCGCCCGGCAGCACGCGGAGGCCGCCTTCGCGCCAAAGCCGGCGGCAGGCCGCCTCCCCGTCGCCCACATCGAGCCACAGGAAGAAGCCGCCGGGCGGGCGGTAGAAACAACCGAAGCGCCCACCCAACGCGGCTTCGGCGGCGTCGATCTTCTGCCGGTACAGCCGCCGGTTCTCCTCGGCATGGGCGTCGTCCGCCCACAGGGCCGTCGCGGCGGCGAAGCCCGCAACGGGTGTGCCGGCGTGCGCGTAGCTGCGCATCCGCGCGAACGCCTGGATCAGGCGCGCATCGCCCGCGACGAAGCCGGACCGCAGGCCCGCCGCACTCGACCGCTTGGACAGGGAGTGGAAGACCAGCAGGTTGGCGAGGGGATCCCCCCCGCCCGCTGGTCCGCCACCCGTGCCGGCCGCGGCGTCCAGGGCGCCGACCGGCGGGGCCGCGTCGTAGATGTCGGCGTAGCACTCGTCCACCGCCAGGGTGAACCCGTACGTCCGCGCAAGGGCCAGGGCCTTCCGCAGGTACGCGGCGTCGGCGCAGGCTCCTTGCGGGTTGGCGGGACTGGTCAGGAACATCAGCGCCGTGCGCGCCAGCGTATCCTCGGGAATCGCATCCAGGTCGGGCAGGAACCCGGTTTCCCGGGTGGCCGGCAGGTACACCGGCTCGGCCCCCGC
Organism: Azospirillaceae bacterium; assembly: GCA_035645145.1. GTDB lineage: Bacteria > Pseudomonadota > Alphaproteobacteria > Azospirillales > Azospirillaceae > CANGXM01. The sequence goes on from DASQNC010000071.1 coordinate 182,759, forward strand.
CAGCCGGCCCGCCCCGTCGTACACGGCATAGAACGGGTTCGGCAGAAGCACGGCCGGTTGCCGGCCGGCCTTTTGCGACGGAACGCAGAGCTGGGCCGCCAGGTACAGCCCCTCGCGCGTGCCGGCCAGGGGCAGGATCCCCTTGTCGGGATCCACCAGCCGGCCGCCCAGCGGATAGCGCCGCGCCAGCCATCCCAGGGCTGCCGCCCGCCATTCCGGCGTTCCCGCCATGGGCGGGTACTTGCCCCACGCGTCGGGCGGGGATTTGGCGATGGCGTCGCGGATCAGGTCCGGCGGGGTGTGTTGCGGCTCGCCGATGGACATGACGACTGGCGGCCGGTTGGTGGCCGGCTGCAGATCGGCCAGAAGCGTGGTGAGCCGGGCGAAGGGGTAGTCGGCCAGCCGGTCCAGCCGGTCGTTGACGACGGCGTTGGATGCCATGCGGAAGCGCTCCGGAAAGGTCCCGCGAACCCTACCGCGGCCTCCGGGAGCGAACAACCTGTTGCGGTAACGCCCGGCGGCGCAGCCGCCTTGTGCGAACGGGGGCTGCGGCACCCGGCGGGCTGGACAAGCGCCCGCCGGTTGCCGATTGTCCCCGCCATGACGCACGTGCTTCCCGAACCCGCCCGGCTGAACGCCGAGGTTCTGATCGTCGGCGGCGGCCTCGCCGGTTTGACCCTTGCCGCGGCCCTGGGCACCGCCGGTGTGCCCACCGTCCTCGTGGATCGCGAGACGCGCGACGACCGGATGGCCGACACCTTCGACGGGCGGACCACGGCGGTGGCCCTGGGGTCGAAGCGTGCCATGGAGGGCGCGGGGATCTGGCCGCTGCTGCCCGACCATGTGGACCAGGGCGCCATCCGCGACATCCGGGTGGCGGACGACAACGCGCCGCTGTTCCTGCACTACGACCACCGCGAGGTCGGCGACCAGCCCTTCGGCTGGGTGGTGGAGAACGGGCTCCTCCGGCGGGCCGGCTTCGCGCGGCTGGACGCGCTGGCGGCCGTGACCCATCTGGCTCCGGCCGCCGTGGCCGGCATGGAGCGGGACGGGGGCCGCATCGTCGCGCGGCTGTCGGACGGGCGCACGGTCGCGGCCCGCCTGGTGGTGGGGGCGGACGGGCGGCATTCCTTCTGCCGCAACTGGGCCGGCATCCGCACCTTCGGCTGGGACTATCCGCAGACCGCCATCGTCTGCAACGTGGCCCACGAATTCCCGCACCACGGCGTGGCGGTGGAGCATTTCCTGCCCTCCGGACCCTTCGCCGTCCTGCCCCTGTCCGGCGACCGGTCCTCGATCGTATGGACCGAGCGGCGGGAGCTGGCCCCGTCCTACATGAAGCTGGACGAGGACCGCTTCGCGCGGGAGTTGCGGCGGCGGGCGGGCGACTGGCTGGGCGAGATGCGCCCCATCGGCCCGCGCTTCGCCTATCCCCTGCACCTGTTCATGGCCGAGCGCTACACCGACGACCGGCTGGCCCTGGTGGGCGAGGCGGCGCATGCCATCCACCCGATCGCGGGGCAGGGCCTGAACATGGGTCTGCGCGACGTGGCGGCCCTGGCCGAGGTGGTCGTGGACACCTACCGCCTGGGGCTGGATGTCGGCGGGCCCGATGTGCTGGCCCGGTTCCAACGTTGGCGCCGGTCGGACAACCTGCTGCTGGCGGTGGTCACCGACGGGCTGAACCGCCTGTTCTCGAACCGCATCGGGCCGGTGCGCCTGGCCCGCGACGTGGGCCTGTCGCTGGTCGGCAAGGTGCCGCCGCTCAAGCGCCTCCTGATGCGCCACGCCATGGGGACGGTCGGGCGCCTGCCGCGGCTGGTCGCCGGCGATCCGCTGTAACGGCGCCCGAACGGACTTCCGGGCGGAACCCGGGGCCCGGCGTCAATAGATGACGACGGCGCGGGCCTCGCCCAGTTCCACGCGGGTGACGGTGTTGCGTCCGATCGTGCGCTCAACCGCCGTCCGGATGATCTTGCGGATCTGCTCGATGGCCTTGCCGCTCCAGTCGGTGTCCGGGGGCTGCGCCACGACGAAGCGGTAGACGTCGAGCAGGACGGCGTCGTTGACCCGCATCCGCATGGACCGCAGGCGCTCGGCCGTGGACGTGTTCTTCGTGTCCACCCCGACGGTGATGTAAAGCTGCTGCTGGGCCTTCCCCGTACTGGTCACCGGGATGGTCATCGGCTCCAGGTTCACCGACGTCGGGGTGGTCAGCACAATCCGCGCGGGGTTGACGCCGGGGGTCGCACGATCGGTTGCGCCTTCGGCGCCCGTGCCGAACAGCAGGCTGGCGGCGAACAGGGCGACGGCAAGCGGACGCATCTGGGTCATCGGTGCGACCACCGTAACGCGAGGGGCATGGGAACCGGGCGACTATAACGCGTCACGCGTGCAAAGGGTACTCCGCAAGTGGGGTGTACTTGGCCCCGCCCGAACCCAGCCGGCTCTCGAACAGCACGAAACGATCGACCGTGAACGGTCCGGCCCGAAGCAGGGCGTGCTGCTGGACGAAGCGCAGGATCCGTTCAACGTTCGCCCCGGACTGCAGGCGCGCCACCGTCACATGCGGTGTGAACCGCCGGTCCTCCGGCGGTTGGCCGGCCCGGACCACGGCGGACTCCACCTTTTGCCGGAGGTGGGTCAGGGCCTCGGACCGGCCCACGCCCGCCCACAGGACCCGGGTGCGGGCGCGCTGGCCGAATTGGCCGATCCCGTGGATTTCCAGCTCGAACGGGGCCGCCGCGATCTGCGTCAGGGCGTGGTGGATGTCTTCCAAGGCGCTTTCAGGCACCTCGCCGATGAAGCGGAGCGTGACGTGCATGCCGTCCGCGTCGGTCCAGCGGGCGCCGGGGACGCCCGATTGGAGTTCGGACAGGCGCTGTTTGATGCCGGCCGGCAGGTCGATGGCCACGAAGGCGCGGATCATGCCTGGAGTCCCCCCCCCTTTGCGCCGGCTCAAAGCCCGGGAGCGGCCGGGCGGTCCCCGCGCATAACAATCAAGGGCAGGGGTTGGCGTTCGCGCGGTGGACGTCCTCGATCTCCCCCATCACGTCCGGCGACAGGACCAGGTCGATCGCGCGGAGATTGGATTCGAGCTGCGGGATCGACGTGGCGCCGATGATGGAGCTGGCGACGAACGGACGGGTCAGGGTCCAGGCGACCGCGACCTGGTTGGGCTCCAACCCATGCCGGCGGGCGATGTCCACATAGGCCTGGATCGCGGCCTCGGCGCGCGGCTTGTTGTAGCGCGACGGCCGCGGATCCAACGCCCGCCGGGTGCCCGGCGGAATTTGGCCGCCCAGGTATTTGCCGGTCAGGTGCCCGCCGGCAATGGGCGAATAGGCCAGCAGGCCGACGTCCGTGTTCAGGCACACCTCGGCCAGATCCAGGTCGAAGGTGCGGTTGAGGAGGTTGTAGGCGTTCTGGATCGAAACGATCCGCGGCAGGCCGTGCTGTTCGGACAGGCGCACGAACTCCATCGTGCCCCACGCGGTCTCGTTGGACAGGCCGATGTGCCGCACCTTGCCGGCCTTCACCAGCCCGGCCAGGGCCTCCAGCGTTTCCAGGATGGGGACGTCGCCGGGCGCGGGCGGCTCGTTGTGGCCGAAAGCGCCGAAGCGGTGCGTCGTCCGGTCCGGCCAATGCAGCTGGTACAGGTCGACGTAGTCGGTCTGCAGCCGCTTCAGGCTGGCGTCGAGGGCGGCCTCGATGTTCGCGCGGTCCAGCCGGTGCTGTCCGCCGCGCACCCAGGGGCTTTGGGTCCGGCCGCAGACCTTGGTCGCAAGCACGACCTTGTCGCGCTTGCCGCGGCTCTTGAACCAGTTGCCGATGATGGTCTCGGTCTTCCCGTACGTCTCGGCCGAGGGCGGGACCGCGTACATCTCCGCCGTGTCCCAGAAGTTGACGCCGTGGTCCAGCGCCAGATCCATCTGCGCGAACCCGTCGTCCTGATTGTTCTGGGCGCCCCCCCAGGTCATGGTGCCAAGGCAGATGGCGCTGACCTGAAGGTCGGTGCGTCCAAGGCGGCGGTACTGCATGGGGCACGCTCCGGTCGTCGATGTGTGCGGGCCGTATTAGCCGACACGGCCCGCACAAACCAGGGTCGGAGCCGGCCGTTCCGCCTCAGCGGCGCGTTTCGACGCTGTCGGCCGCCCGGTCGAGCGCCCGGTCCACCCGCTCACCCGCCTGCTCCAGCGGGCCGTCCCGAAGATCGCGCCGGCCTTCGGTCACCCGCTCCGCCGTGTTGTCCATCCGCTGGCCCAGCTCCTCGACCGGACCTTGGATGCCGTCGGTGGCGAAGACGTAGATGCCGGCGCCAAGGACGGCCAGCAGAAGAACCACGAGGATCGCACGCATCCATTGCTCCAAATCGGCGCGGACCGGGGTCCGCAGGTGCAAGGGCAACGTGCGCGGACCGGACGGCGTTCCCGGCCGGGGCGAGTTCCCCGGACATGGCTGGGCGTCCGGTCAGCCGCCCTTCGCGGCCACGATCAGGCGTTCGACGGAGGGCAGGATGTTGCGCACGATGACGGCCACGCCCTCGCGGGTGGGGTGGAGGCCATCGCCCTGGTTCAGCACGCGGTCGGCCGCCACGCCTTCCAGGAAGAACGGGTACAGCAGCGTGCCGTGCTTTTCCGCCAGGTCCGGGTAGATCCTGTTGAAGGCATCCCCGTACGCACGGCCAAGGCCGGGGTTGGCGTACATGCCGGCGAGCAGGACGGGCAGGTTCTCCTGCCGGAGCCGGGCCAGGATCTGGTCCAGGTTGGCCCGGGCCTGCGCGGGGTCCAGGCCCCGCAGCATGTCGTTGGCGCCCAGTTCCACGATCACCGCGTCCGGCTTGTCGGCGAGCGTCCAGTCCAGCCGGGCCAAGCCGCCCGCCGTGGTGTCGCCCGACACCCCCGCGTTTAAAATTTCGACCTCGTGGCCCTTGGCGCGCAGGGCCCGCTCCAGCTGGCGGGTGAAGCCGTCCTCCTCGTTCAGCCCGTAGCCGGCCGTCAGGCTGTCGCCCAGCGCGACGATGCGCAGGCCTTTGGCCGCCGCGGGGTCCGCACCCGCGATGACGAGGGCGACGAGGGCGCCCAGAAGGTCGCGGAGAACACGCCTTGCGTTGAAATGCCCGGTCATGGCGCCATATCGCGGATGTCCGAATTCCCCCGAAGGGCCGATCCAGCATGATTTCCGCCGCCGACCAGCCCCTCGTCCTGATGGACGGGGTGCACCTGAAGTTGGACAGCCTGGCCGGGCCCGTCAATGTGCTGCGGGGCGTCGACCTTGCGATCGGCCGGGGCGAGCGGGTGGGCGTGGTCGGCCCCAGCGGGTCGGGCAAGTCCACCATGATGATGATCATGGCCGGGCTGGAACGGCCCACGGCCGGGCGCGTCGTGGTCGGCGGCAGGGATCTGACCCGCATGGGCGAGGACGATCTCGCCCTGTTCCGCCGCCAGGGTGTCGGCATCGTGTTCCAGGCCTTCCACCTGATCCCCACCATGACCGCGCTGGAGAACGTCGCGATCCCGCTGGAGTTCGCCGGCCGGGTCGATGCGTTCCACAAGGCACGGGCCGGGCTGGAGGCGGTCGGGCTGGGCCACCGCCTGACGCACTACCCCGGGCAGCTTTCGGGCGGCGAGCAGCAGCGGGTGGCGCTCGCCCGCGCGCTGGCGGCCGAGCCGCACCTGCTGCTGGCCGACGAGCCGACGGGCAACCTGGACGGAACCACCGGCGAGCAGGTGATCCAACTGATGTTCGAGCTGACCCGGCGCATCGGGACGACCATGGTCCTGATCACGCACGACATGGGATTGGCCGAACGCTGCGACCGCATCGTGCGTATGCAGGACGGCCGCATCCTGGACGGCCACGCCCCGGCAGGGGGGATGCCGCGGCCCGTCGCCGTTCCCGCGACATCCGCAGTCGCGGGGGACTGAAGGCATGCGGCGTTGGATTCTGCCCCTGGTGCTGGCCCGCCGCGAGCTGCGGGGCGGATTGAAGGGGTTCCGCGTTTTCCTGGCCTGCCTGATCCTGGGCGTCGCGGCCATCGCCGCCGTGCAGTCGGTTTCGCGCGGGGTGACCGAAGGGCTGCGGGCGGACGGCCGGGCGATCCTGGGCGGCGACGTCGCCCTGCGGACCCTTTACACCCCCGCGACGCCCGAGCAGGTGCGGTGGCTGGCCGGGCAGGGCCGCCTGGACCTGACGGTGGAGATGCGGGCGATGGCGCGGGCCGGTGCCGACGGCGGGCGGACGACGCTCGTCGAACTCAAGGCGGTCCGCCCGAGCTATCCCCTGTACGGCGAGGTCGAGCTTGAGGGCGGCGGCGCCCTGCACCCGGCATTGGCGCCGCGGCAGGGGCCGGACGGCCGGGTCTGGGGGGCGGTGGTCGATCCGGTGCTCGGCGGCCGGCTCGGGCTGGGGATCGGGGACACGTTCCGGATCGGCGAGGCGGCGTTCCAGGTGGTGGCGGTCGTCGCCCGTGAACCCGACCGCGCCGGCAGCTCCGGCTTTCCGCTGGGGCCCCGGGTCATGGTGGCGGACGAGGCGTTGGCCGCGACCGAGCTGGTCCGGACCGGCAGCTTGGTCAATTGGGTTTACCGGCTGGCGCTGCCGGCCGGGGTCACGCCGGCCGAATTCCGCGCGGCGGTCGCGGCGGCCCTGCCGGACGCCAATTGGCGGATCCGCGACTACACCAACGCCGCCCCGCAGTTGGAGCAGTTCATCGGCCGTCTGGCCCTGTTCCTGACCCTGGTCGGCCTGACCTCGCTGCTGGTGGGCGGTGTCGGCGTGGGCAACGCCGTGCGCGCCTACCTCGACGGCAAGGTGCGCACCATTGCCATGCTGAAGTGCGTGGGGGCGGAGGGGGCGCTGGTCTTCCGCACCTATCTGGTCCAGGTCCTGGTGCTGGCCGGCGTCGGGATCGCCGCCGGACTGGTCGTCGGCGCGCTGGTTCCGCTTCTGGCATCGCAGGCGCTGGACGGGCTGCTGCCGGTCCGGCTGCGGATCGGGATCTATCCCGGACCGCTGCTGGTGGCGGCCGGGTTCGGATTGCTGACGGCGCTGGCCTTTTCGCTTTGGCCGCTGGGCCGGGCCCGCGAGGTTCCGGCCGCCGCCCTGTTCCGCGAGACGGTGCAGCCCGCCCGGGGGCGCCCACGGCTCGTCTATGTCCTGGGCGCCGGCGCGTCGGCGCTCGGCCTGGCCCTGCTGGCCATCGGCACCGCCGACACGCCCGGCTTCGCCGCCGCGTTCGTGGCGGGGGCGGTTGCCACGCTGCTGGTTTTCCGGGCGGCGGCCTGGGGGGTGGAGACTTTGGCGGCGCGGGTCGGGCGGCCGCGCAGTCCGGGCCTGCGGCTTGCGGTGGCGAACCTGCACCGGCCCGGCAATCCCACGGGCAGCGTGGTGCTGTCGCTGGGTCTGGGGCTGACCGTGCTGGTGGCGGTCGCCTTGATCGAGGGGAATTTCGCCCGCAGCCTGCGCGAGACCATCCCCGACCAGGCGCCCGCCTTCTTCTTCGTGGACATCCAGCCGAACCAGCGCGAGGCGTTCCGCGACACGGTGCTGTCCGTTCCGGGGACATCGAACCTGGCCGAGGTGCCGAGTCTCCGCGGCCGCATCGCCCAGGTGAACGGGCGCGACGCCGAAAGCGCCATCGTCGATCCCAGCGAAGCGTGGGTGGTGCGCGGCGACCGCGGCGTGACCTACGCCGCCAGCCTGCCCGAGGGTTCGGACGTCATCGCCGGCCAGTGGTGGCCTGCCGATCACCGCGGCGCGCCCCTGCTCTCCATCGCCGAGGATGTGGCCCAGGCCTTCGGAATCGGGCCCGGCGCCCGGATCACTTTGAACATCCTGGGCCGCAACATCACCGCCGAGGTCGCCAACGTCCGGCGGGTGCGCTGGACCACGCTGTCCATCAACTTCGCCCTGATCCTGTCGCCGGGGGTGCTGGACCGCGCCCCCCAGACCTTCCTCGCCACGGTCCAGGCCACCCCCCAGGCCGAGCCCGAGGTCCAGCGCCGGGTCGCCGAGCGCTTCGCCAACATCACCATGGTCAGGGTCAAGGACGCGCTGGACACGGTGAACAAGATGCTGTCCGACATCGGAACGGCCGTGCGCGCGACCGCGGCCGTCACCCTGCTCGCCGGAGCGCTGGTCCTCGCCGGGGCCGTCGCCGCCGGGCACAGCCGGCGCGTCTGGGATGCGGTGGTGCTGAAGGTGCTGGGCGCGACACGGGCCGATGTGCTGAAGGCTTTCCTGCTGGAATACGGCCTGTTGGGGCTGGTCACCGCCGCGATCGCCGGTGCGGTGGGCACCCTGACCGGCTGGGCGGTGACCGTGTTCGTGATGGACCAGCCCTGGACGTTCCTGCCTTCGGCCGTGGTGATGACGACCGTGCTGTGTACCGCAATAACGTTGGGGTTCGGATTCGTCGGGACCTGGCGGGCGTTGGGGCAGCCGGCCGCACCGCTGTTGCGGAACGACTGAGCGAAGTATTTTTGCCATCGTAATACCATGGTGCCGACGGGGCTTTCTTTCGCATCGGGACCTGGGGGGCGATTTCCGTTGAAAGTCTCTTGGACCTCCCCAATATAAAGGCCCGAAGGGTGTAACCTTTCGTTTCGAGGGGAATATGGCGAACGGTCTTTGGAACCGCTCCGACGCCGGCCGCGGCTTCGCGTACGGCGGCACGGGCGCCGCGACGCAGGTCCAGATCGACGAAGGCCTGCGCGCGCATATGCTGCGCGTCTACAACTACCTCGCCACCGGCCTTGCGGTCAGCGGCCTCGTGGCGTGGATGCTGGCCAACACCGCGCTGGGTCAAGTCTTCTACCAGTACACCCCGACCGGCCGCTTCGCCGGCTTCAACATGCTGGGGTGGGTGGCGGTCTTCGCCCCGCTGGGCATGATCCTGCTGGCGTCGTTCATGGCCAACCGCATGTCGGCGGCCCAGACGCAGCTCTTCTACTGGGCCTACACGGCGCTTCAGGGCGTGTCGATCGGCGTGCTGATGCAGGTCTACACCGGTGAAAGCTTCGCCAAGGTGTTCTTCATCACCGGCGCGGCCTTCGCGGGTCTCAGCCTGTACGGTTACACGACACGGCGCAATCTGTCGGGCCTTGGCAGCTTCCTGCTGGTCGGCCTGATCGGCATCGTGCTGCTCAGCCTCGTGAACGTCTTCGTCGGCTCGTCGACGCTGGGCTTCGTGATCGGCATCGCCGGCATCCTGGTGTTCGCCGGCCTGATCGCCTACGACACCCAGCGCATCAAGGAAGAATACAGCGAGGCCGCCATGTACGGCGACGTGGGCACGGTCCACGCCGTGTGGTCGGCGCTCGGCCTGTACATCAACTTCATCAACCTCTTCCAGTTCCTGCTGCAGTTCCTCGGCAACCGCGAGGAGTAGGCGCGGCGGAAACGTCGGGTTGCATTGCCGCCCGGGGGCAACCCCGGGCGGTTTTGTTTTTGGCGCCGACGCCACCGGTCGCCACCCGTTCGATCCACGGTGACATGGCGTACGCCCCGCCATCGTTACCAAGACGGCATTTGCCTGTTTGAAGTGGCATGACCGACACCAAAAACCAGAACCGGAAGGGGACCGGCGGACTGGGCACCGCCGAGGCCCGGCTCGAGCGTCTGCGGGACGAGGGCGGCGCCTTCGTGGCCGCCGTCGAGGCGACCCGCATGCCAATGGTCGTCACCGACCCGGCCGTCGCCGACAACCCCATCGTCTACGCCAACGCCGCCTTCCTGAAGTTGTGCGGGTACACCCGCGAGGAGGTGCTTGGGCAGAACTACCACTTCCTCGGCGGCCCCAACACCGACCCCGAGGTGGTCCGGAAGATCGATGCGGCACTCGGTGCCCGGCAGGACATTGATATCGAAGTCCAGTTCTACACCAAGGACGGCCGGCCGATTTGGGTCATGCAGTACGTCAGCCCCGTCATCGACGACCGGGGCCGTATCACCCAGCACTTCGCCTCCTTCTTCGACATCACCGACCGGAAGGAGGTCGAGACCCGTCTCCGGCACCTCACCGACGACCTGGAACGTCGGGTGCGCGCCCGCACCCGCAAGCTGGAGGCGGTGAACCAGCGCCTGGAGGAGGAGATCGAGCGGCGGCGCAATCTGGAGGACGTGCTGCGGGCCGCTTTAGACGAGAAGCAGAACCTGCTCCGGGAAAAGGATTTCCTCATCAAGGAGGTCAACCACAGGATCAAGAACTCGCTCATGGCGGTGGAGTCCCTGCTGAGCATCCAGGCCGACATGCTGGCCGACGAGGACGCGCGTGATGCGCTCGCGAGCGCCATACGGCGGCTGCGCCGCTTCGGCGAAATCCACGAGCTGCTGTACCGGTCGTCGAACCACCAGTCCATCGACGTGCGGGACTATCTGGAGACGCTGTGCCGAGGGCTGCTGATGTCGTTCGGGATCGATCCCGAGGTTGTCGAATTGGACCTCCACGCGGAGGAGGTGACGTGGGGACCGGACAGGGCGCTGCCATTGGCGCTGATCGTGAACGAGGCCGTGACCAACGCGCTCAAATACGCCTTCCCGCAGGGCCGGCGGGGCACCATCGATGTCGACCTGAGCTGCAAGGCGCACGGGATGCACCAGCTCACGATCCGGGACAACGGGATCGGGATTCCGGCCAAGCGGCGCGGGAACTCCCTTGGATTGGAATTGATCGAGATGATGGCCAGGCAGCTTGGGGGCAAGGCCGACATCCAGGCGGAGGGCGGCACGGTCGTCACCGTCACCTTCCCCGCCTGACCGCAGCCCCGGCGGCGCGCGGGATTCCCGGCCCGCGAACTTCCGTTTGGGTTGTCGCGCCGTCCGTCCCGGTTACCATGGGTATTCCCTGGGCCGCGGCAGCCGCCGACAAAACACGTATTTGTCACAGGAATGGGGCGTTGTGCGGGAATAACTTGCCTTCGGTTCGCGTTGATATGTTCGCCTGCGTACCTGATCCCCTGGCGCTCCCGCTGGACAGGTTGCGCCGAAAAGGAAGAGGAACCGCGATGCGCCTCGCCGTCTTTGCCGCCACCCTTGCGGCCCTTGCCGCCGCGTCGGCGCCCGCCCTGGCGGACCCGCCCTGGCACAAGAAGCACAAGGGGCACAAGCACCACCACGGCCATGGGTGGTACCATGACGACGTGGTGGTCGTGCGGCCCGGCCCGCGCGTGATCTACCCGCAACCCGACGTGGTCTATGTCCGCCCGCGCCCGCCCGTGGTCGTCTATCCGCCGTCCGACGTGGTGTACGTGCAGCCGCGGCCAAGCGCTTCCTTCAACATCACCATTCCACTTGGCGACTGATACCGCCGCGCAACGGTCTTGATCGTTGCGCGGCACAGGGGGCGACCGCGCCCCCAATTCCCAAACAGGGGCGCGCACGCCAAGCCCCCGGGCCGTGGGGCAGGGGGCGCCGGCGCCTGAGGAACCTGGCCGGGTGCGTGGATGCATGCGCTCGGCGGTGTGAAGCCCCCCGTTTCAAGAAGGCGCCGTCGCGCTTCAGCGCGACGGGAGCGTGCTTCCCGACGCGGTGCCCGGCCGGGGCAGGGTGGCAAAGCCCAACGGGAAAAGCTGCTTGGCCACATCGGACACCAGGAAACGGAAACTCGCCTGATCCGGGTCGACCCCGCCCGAGATGCGGGTGTGCGCCTGGCTCAGCGGCCGGTCGCCATCGCAGAAGGCGGCCGTCACGGCCGTGGGCTCGGCGGCCACAGCCCCGGGGGGCGGGGCCTCGGGCGTGGTTTGCGCCGCCTCGGCCTGCTGCTGGGCCGCGCACAGGTTCTGCTGCGGCGGCTCCACCGACCCGTGGAAGACCATCACCAGCCGGTAGGGCGCATTGGCCCTGGCATCCGCCTCGCGCATGAAATTGAGCGTGGGGTCCTTCATATCGCGCGGAAGGGCGGCCATCACGGCCTCCGCGAACCTCCGCGGCTCGGCCCCCTTGGGCGGCTGCACCACCACTGTCTCGAATCCGGGCGGCGGAGCGGATGGCGGAGGTTGGACCGTGACCGACCGGGGAGCCTCTTCCGCCGGCTGCTGGGCAAGCACCGGTGCAGGCAGGAGCAGAAGGGCGGCCAGCGCGATCCGATGCATCGGCCAAGACACCGGGCACAACATGAACCTTCGTCCTCTCGCGGTCGCGTGGAACGTCCCTAGGGCAACGCCGCCGCAAAGCGGGTGTTCCCGCCGGTCGATGGGACGTACCGCTGTTGGCATCCCGCCGATGGGGAAGTATGGTCCGGTCCGCTGGACCGGAGCGCACATGATGTCTGCCGAGCCTATTCCCGCCTTGAAGCACCCGCGCCTGCAGGCGCTCTACGCCTTGTGGCGCCAGCGCCGGGGGAGTGGCGTCCTGCCCATGGCCGAGGCCTTCAACCCGCCCGAATTGCGCATGTGGCTGGGCAACCTGCTGCTGATCGACGTGCGGCGGGACGACGATTTCGTCTACCGCTATTACGGCCAGGGGCTGGCGGATGCGTTCGGCACCGACATGGTCGGGCAGAGCATTGCCGGGCTGCCGCAGGAGCAGCGCGACATCCTGCATGCCGAATACGACCGGGTGCGGGCCGAACGGACCCCGCTCTCCCGCGCATACACGGCCGTGTTCGAGGACGGCCCCGCCACGTGGGAACGGCTGGTGCTGCCGCTTTCGGATGATGGCGAGTCCGTGTCCAAACTGCTGGTCGCCGCCTACCGTTTGGATGCGCCGGGGGTGGTCACGGCGTTGCGGCGGTCCTGAGGAAACAGGCCCGCGGCCCCGCTGTCCGCATCCCGGGCCGGGCTGGGGCTTCGGCTTGCACCGCCGGGGCGGCTAACCCCATAGTGGCCCGACCATCCCGCCATGGTTACTTTCAGGTTCCGCTAAATGTCGAGTTTCTCGCCGCGCTTCAGCGTTGCCGAGCCCGAAGAGATCGCGTCCGCCGCGGAGTTCAATCTGTGGTGCGGGATCCAGTCCAAGCCGTTCCGCCTGATCCAGCACGCCTGGCCGGACGGCAAGGTGGAATGGGACGTGGAGGCGAACCCCGGCACATCCGAGGCCACGGTCGTCTATGGCACCGGCCAGACGGACGAGCGACGTGCGGTTGTGGCCGCGTTCGGGTTCATCGCCGGCGCCGAGTGGGCCGAGTCGGCTCTTCGTGAGCAGGCGCTGGCCGCCATCGCCGACGAGGACGATGGGCCGGGCGCCCGGCCGATGTCGGCTCCTGTGACCGCGGCCCAAGCCGAAACGACGGCCGAAACGACGGCTGAAACGACGGCCGAAACAGAGGCCGAAACGGGCGCCGGAATGGAGGCCGGGGCGCCGCCGGCCGATGCCGCCGCCCGAGCCGACCTGTCCTGGATCCAAAAGGTCTGGACGATGGTCGAGTACAACGGGGCGGCGTCCCCCGACGGGGAGGGTGTGCCCGCCACGGAGACGACCCCGGAGACGGCCCCGGCCGAAGCCGCTCCGGATGCCCCTGCGGAGGCTCCGGCCGACGCCGACGCGGGCCGTCCCCCGGTCAACATCGTGCGTGCCCAGATCGCGCCCGGACCCGCCCCCCAGCCGGTGGTGGCTCTGGACGGCCCGTACGAGCTGCCGCCCCTCGACATCCTGGCCGAGCCGCCGCCTGTCGACGATCCCGAGATGGACGAGACGCTGCTGGCGAAGAACGCCCGCGCGCTGGAAACCGTCATCCGCAACTTCGGTGTGCGCGGCGAGATCATGGAGGTCCGTCCCGGCCCGGTGGTGACCCTGTATGACCTGGAGCCGGCGCCCGGCACCAAGTCGTCGCGCGTCATCAATCTGGCCGACGACATCGCCCGCTCCATGCGCGCGGTGAATGTCCGCATCGCGGTCGTCCCGGGGTCCAGCGTGATCGGCATCGAGCTGCCGAACCCGAAGCGCGAAATGGTCTACCTGCGTGAAATGCTGGCCTCCCCCGCCTTCCAGTCCAGCGAGGCCAAGCTGCCGTTGGTGCTGGGCAAGGACATCGGCGGCCAACCATCGGTGGTCGACCTCGCCCGCATGCCCCACCTGCTGATCGCCGGCACCACCGGGTCGGGCAAGTCGGTGGGCATCAACACCATGATCCTGTCGCTCCTGTACCGGCACCCGCCGGAGAAGGTGCGGTTCATCATGGTCGATCCCAAGATGCTGGAGCTGTCGGTCTACGAGGGCATCCCGCACCTGCTGACGCCCGTGGTCACCGATCCGAAAAAGGCGGTGACGGCGCTGAAATGGGCCGTGCAGGAGATGGAGAACCGCTACCGGCTGATGGCCAAGCTCACGGTGCGCAACATCGAGGGCTACAACGCCCGCGTGACCGAAATGCGCGCCAACGGCGAAACCTTCACCCAACGCGTCCAGGTCGGCGTCGACAAGGCCACCCGCGAGCCGATCTTCGAGGACCAGATCCTGGACCTCAAGAACCTGCCGTACATCGTGGTGATCGTGGACGAGATGGCCGACCTGATGCTGGTGGCCGGCAAGGACATCGAGGCGGCCATCCAGCGCCTGGCCCAGATGGCGCGCGCCGCCGGCATCCACCTCATCATGGCCACCCAGCGCCCCTCGGTCGACGTCATCACCGGCACCATCAAGGCCAACTTCCCCACCCGCATCTCCTTCCAGGTCACCTCCAAGATCGACAGCCGCACCATCCTCGGCGAGGCCGGGGCGGAGCAGCTGCTGGGCCAGGGCGACATGCTCTACATGGCGGCGGGCGGCCGCATCGCCCGCGTCCACGGCGCCTTCGTCTCCGATCCCGAGGTCGAGGAGATCGTCAAGCACGTGAAGGCGCAGGGCCAGCCGGAATACCTGCACTCCGTCCTGGAGGACGAGGAGGACGATCTGGTCCCCGAGGCCGACGAGCGTGGCGGGGAGGAGTTCGGCGGCGGCGGCGACGACGACCTGTACACCCAGGCGGTGGCGCTGGTCGCCCGCGAGCGCAAGTGCTCGGTCAGCTTCATCCAGCGCCACCTGCAGATCGGGTACAACCGGTCGGCGCGGCTGGTGGAGCGGATGGAGGGCGAGGGCGTGGTCACGCCAGCCAACCATGCCGGCAAGCGCGAGGTGCTGATCAGCCGCAGCGCCGTCTTCGCCGGGCGGCGCGACGACGATTAAGCGCGGGATGGGCGCCGGCCGGGCATTCGCACCGGCCGGCCCGCACGTCCGTGAGGTGTTGCGTCGACACGGCTGTGGCTTCCCGCTAGCCTCCCGTTCCAATTTCCGGAACGAGGCCGCGAACCGCCATGTACGAGGACGCACGCAAGCTGGACGACAAGGTGTCGGTCGCCCCGCAACCGACGCCCGACGACTTCGCCGACATCGCCCGCGCGGGGTTCAAATCCATCATCAACAACCGGCCCGACGGCGAGGAGCCCGGCCAGCTTCCACATGCCGAGGCGCAGAAGATCGCCCAGGCCCACGGGCTGAACTACGTCTACATCCCGGTCACCAGCGCCACCCTCGGCCCCGACGCGGTGGAGGCCTTCACCCGGGCGGTGGACGAGCTGCCCGGCCCCGTCCTGGCGCATTGCCGCAGCGGGACGCGCTGCACCGTCCTTTGGGCGCTGAGCGAAGCCCGGCGCGGCGACCGCACCCCCGACGATCTCATCGCCACGGCGGCGGAGCAGGGCTACGACATCGCCAACCTGCGTCCGGCGTTGGAGCGGTTGGCGAACGGCGAGGGCTGACCGCATGAGCCGGTCGGGCACGGACGCGGCGGCGGACGCGGCGCTGGCGGCTGCCGCGGCCTTGCTGGCCGCCGCCGACGGCGCCGACCCGGACGCCGTGCGCAACCATCTGCACAGCGCACACCCGACGGCCCTCGGCGGCTTCGACGAGCATCTGGAGCACCTGCGCACCGACGCCGGCAAGGGCAGGGCGGCGGCGCTCCAGGCGCTGCATCCCGTCAAGGGCGACGCCCAGGCCGCCGCCCGCGTCATGGACGCGGTGCTGGACGTGGGCGGCGGGGCGGGAATGCTGGCCCCGGCGCAGGCCTCCGCCGCCCGCGAGGTCTGCGAGACGCTGAACCTGAGCCCGACCCGCTTCGGGCTTTGATCCGGCCGCCCTATCCGCGCAGGGGATCGTAGGGGGTCAGGTCCACCTCCGGAGACCGGCCAAGCGCCGCCTCGGCCAGCAGGCGGCCGGCATACGGCCCGATGGTCAGGCCCGACGCCCCCAGGCCGTTGCCGATGACCAGCCCGTCGAGGCCGGGCACCCGGCCGAGCATCGGCTTCATGTCCGGTCCCTTGGGGCGGAAGCCCACCCGTGTCTCCATGAGCGTCGCCACGCCCAACCCGGGGGCCACGGACAGGGTTTCGCGCAGGACTTCCCATTGCCCGGCCGCGGTGACCCGGTGGTCGAAGCCCGATCCCGTTTCCCGCGTGGCCCCGGCGACGATGCGCGAGCCGCCGAAGGCCAGCATGTAGTGCCGGCTTTGCGGCAGGACGACCGGCCAGGCGCCAGTCTCCACGCCGGGCAGGTGCAGGTGGAGGATCTGGCCGCGCTGCGGCTCGACCGCCAGGCGCACGCCGACGGGCGCCAGCAATGCCGGCGCCCACGCACCGGTGGCAACCACCACGGCGTCGGCCTCGACCGGCGCACCGTCGATCACGATGCCGCGGATCCGATCCCCGGACGCCAGCAGCCGGGCGTCCCCGTGCACCACCCGTGCGCCGCGGGCCTGCGCGCCTCCGGCCAGCGCGGCGGCCAGAAGCCGTCCGTCGATCCGCGCCGCGCCCTCGATGTGGACGGCGGCCAGATCCTCGCGCAACGGCGGAAACAGGGTGCGGGCCTCGTGCGGCGCCAAGCGGGACACGGCGCCCATTTCCGGCGCCTCGGCCTGCCGCTGCCGTGCGCGCCGCTCCACCCAATCCAGGTGGGCCGGGTCGGTGGACACCGAAAGCGCGCCGACACGGGCATAGCCGGCATCCCCCTGGCCGTCCTCGCCGAGCCGCGCCACCAGATGCGGATAGTAGCGGGCCCCGGCGGCGGCCAGCCGGTACCAGTCGGGATTGTCGACGCGCGACGGCCAGGGCGCGACGATGCCCGCCCCGGCCGCGGTGGCGCGGCCCGCGTCGGCCCGGTCGGCGAGGACCACCTCCGCGCCTGCGCAGGTCAGATGATAGGCGGTGCTCGCACCCAGCACGCCCGCACCCACGACGACGATCCGCATCCGCCCCTCCTTTCCCGGCGCCGGCCCAAGCCCGGTACCGCCACCTTGGTTCCCGTCCCGGACCGTCCGGTTCCGAAAGCGATACCATCAAGGGCAACGTCCGCGGATCCGGCAAGATGGGTTCGCGTGCCCGTGCGGTAGGCCGGGTGTGCGGCCCCCTTGCCGCCGTGGCCGAGGACCTTTCGTATCGAAGTGCCTCCGGCGCCCCCGCGGCCGGGCCGCGGAGTACCGAGACGGCGCCCGGGCCTCTGCCAGTGCCCGGATTGTCCTGCGGCCACCACTTTCCGATTCTCCATGCCGGTCGCAACGGGCGCTGGGAGCATCGGCATGGCAGGGATGATCGGTCTGGCCGATCCCAGGCCGCACGGCGTTGGACGGGTGGACGACCCGTTCCTGGCGCCCGCCCTGGACGATTTCGGTCCGACGGGCGTGCTGGACATCGCGGCGGCGACGCGGCGGGTGCGGCTGAAGGGCGAGATGCGGCCACGGACCCTGTTCCGATGCGCACCGCTGAACGCCTGCATCGCCATGAAGCTGAGGGTGCGCGGGGCGCATCCGCTCGACCGTCTGCCGGACGGCGCCCTGGGGACCGAACTGCGCTTCCCCTTCGAAGCCGGCGATCCCGCCGGTATCTCGGTGGGGATCCTTACCTCGGACCGGCGGCTGCACAAGGTGGTCCGGGAATTCGTCGGCGTCGATCCGGACCGGGACCGCGTCGCGTGGGGCCAGGACATGGGTACCCTGGTCCGGCTGGAAGCCCTGCCCAGCTTCGATCCCTACATCGTGAAGGCACGGTTGCTGCGCCACGACGACGGCATCGATCCCCTTTACGCCGGGGCCTCGCCCTTGACGCTGGCCCGGATCGAGCGCGCCGTGGTTGCCCATCTCCGCCCGGCGATCGGCTTGGCGGTGACGCTGGGCAGCGGCAGCCGGGTTCCGTTCGAACCGGCCGAGGCGGAGGCCGTCTGGCAACGCATGGGGGTCCGCGTTCTGGGGCCCCTGGCGATGCGCCTGGGGGTGCCCAAGGCGCAGGTCCCGGCCGTGCTCGACGCTTGGGAGGCGCTGTCCTACTACGCGTGGCGGCGCAGCATGCTCCAGGCCGAGTGGGACGGGCTGACGCGTTGGCTGCGCGAGGGGCTTTCCTGGGCCTCGGCGGTCGGGTGGCGCAGCGCGCAGTTGCGGGCGCCGTTCCTGCTGGCGGCCGAGCGGCTGGAGGCGGTGGTCGATGCGGTGGACGGTGCGCTGGGCGACTATGCCGGCGCGTACGACGACTTCTTCCTGGACGGGCGCGGGCCGGACGTGTTCGGCGGCGTGCTGGTCAAAGCGCCCGAGGCCGAACGGACGGTGGGGGCCGGCCTGGTGGCGGTGAACCGGGCGGTCGGCCTGTGGCGCCGGCACCGGCTGGGAAGCCCCAACCGGGACATGCTCCTGTCCGAACGCGGGCAATTGGCCGAGGCGTTGGCCCGGGCCCTGATCCGGTAGGTCCGGGCCGCGACAGCCGGTCGGCCGGCGACCGGCTCACACCGGGATGGCGGCCCGCTCCCGGTCGATCAGCGCCAGGCCGCGGCCGACGGACACCAGCTCGTCCCCCGATACCAGGCGGTCGGCACCGAACCGCTCGGCGAAGATGCGTCGCACGGCCGGCACCAGCGACGTGCCGCCCGTCATGAACACCCGTCCGACCGCCCCCGCATCGCGGCCGGCCGTATCCAGCGTACGGTCGAGACAGTCGGCGATCTCGGCCAGATCGGGGGCGATCCAGGCCTCGAACTCCGCCCGGCGGATCGTTCGGGAGATCGACACCGGGCCATCGGCGAAGGCGAAGTCCGTTTCCTCGTCCGCGGACAGGCGCGCCTTGGCGGCGGCAACGGCCCGGTACAGCGCGAAGCCCAGGTTGGCGCGCACCAGATGGGTCAGCCCCTCGATCGGCCGCGGATCGACCGCCTGCCGGGCCAGCTCCTCCAGCAGCTTCATGGTCTTCGGGTTCTTCAGCAGCGACAGGTGGTGCCACTGCTCGAGATGGGCGTAGAGCCAGCGGGGCAGGGTCGGGGTGGGCGTGTCGCGCAGGAGCGGGACGTCCTTGCCCAGCGCCGGGCACACGACTTCCTGGACGATGCGGCGGTCGAAGCTGTCGCCCGCGATGCCGACACCGCCCGTCGCCAGGATCCGGGCCCGGATGCCGGTGGCCGCGGTCCGGTCGGGTGTCAGCTCCACCAGCGAGAAGTCGGTGGTGCCGCCGCCGAAGTCGGCGACCAGGATGGTCTCGGCGGCCGTCAGCCGCCGCCCGTAATCGTAGGCCGCCGCCACCGGCTCGTAGGCGAAGCGCAC
The DNA here is from genome assembly GCA_035645145.1 of Azospirillaceae bacterium. Taxonomy (GTDB): domain Bacteria; phylum Pseudomonadota; class Alphaproteobacteria; order Azospirillales; family Azospirillaceae; genus CANGXM01. The sequence continues at coordinate 202,245 of DASQNC010000071.1, forward strand.
ATCGTCGAAGCCGGCCTGGGCCAGGGCCGTGGAGAGGCGCCGTTCGGCCAGGGCGTTGTCCGGCCGCTCGCCCGCGAAGTTCACCGGCCGACCCACCGTGATCCGGCCGCCCACCGGGCCGATCTCCGCCTCCACCCGGCGGCGCAGTTGGCCGAGGAAGGCGGACACCAGCTCCTCCAGCGTCAGCCGGCGCTGGAACACCTGGGTGTCGGTGAAGGTGGCCGACGACAGGAACGTCTTCATGGACTGGATCAGCCGCCCGGCCTCGCCGAACGCCAGATAGTCCTGGATCCCCCACGGCCCGGCCGAGACGTTCAGCGACGTCGAGCGCCCGGTCTCCTCCACATCGAAGAACAGGACCGACCGGAACACGTCGAAGGTGTCGGCCCCCGCCTGGAACCGGACGGTCGCCACCGACCCGTCCGCCCCCATGATGGAGAAGACCGAGTTGGTGGTGCCGAAGTCGAGCCCGAACGCAACCGCCATCCCACACCTCCGACGCGGAAAGACGAAACGCCACCGGCCCGCGCGTGCGTATGCGCGTCGGACGGGGCGGCGCTTCGTCGGGAAAAGGGCGCGGTGGATAGCAAAGCCCGGACCGGGAGTCCAGGCGGGTCCCTCCAATGGCCAAGCGAACCGTGTCCGCTTTGGGCATAGAGTGGGGCGTCGGCACGCGTGGCCGGACGCCGGCGCCGTGCCACCAAAAAGGGGGGGCAGATGCGCGGACACCGTCTTGTTCGAACCGGCCTTCTGGTGGCCGTCCTCGCCGCAGGTGCGGCCACCGTCCTTCCCGTGGGAACCGTTGCCCAGACCACGCCGGAACAGCAGGTCGAATACCGTCAGTCGCAGATGAACCGGTTCAACGGTGCGGTCCGGGTGCTGACGCAGTATGTCCGCAACAACCAGGGCTCGCCGCAGGAGGTGCAGACGGCGGCCGCGACCATCCGGGACGTCGCGCAAAGCCTTCCCGAATTGTTTCCGCGTGGCACGCAAAGGGGCGTGGGCGACAGCCGGCTGAAGCCGGAGATCTGGGAGCAGGACGCCCGCTTCCGCGAGATCGTGCAATCCATGCAAGCCGCAAGCGCACGGCTCGCCGACGCTGCGACCGCCGGCGACAACGCGCGGATCCGGCAGAGCTTCGGCGAGGTTGCCCAGATCTGCTCCACCTGCCACGGCACGTTCCGGACGGATTGAACGCACCGGGATTCCGGCCAGACCGCCACAGGATCCGTACTTCGGCTTGTCTTCCCGATCCGTTTCCGTTGATGTGCGCCCCCACCCGCACGGAAAAGGGGTCGGGAGGGGGAAGTGCCGGATCCTGTGGTTCGCTATTACGTCGCCGCCAGCATCGACGGCTTCATTGCCACGCCGGACGGCGGCGTGGGCTGGCTGGAGCCGTTCCATGGCGAGGACTACGGGTACCAGGGATTCTACGCCCGTGTCGGTGTCGTGGTCATGGGGCGCCGGACCTTCGACCAGGCGCTGGGCTACGACACCTGGCCCTACGCCGGCCGGCGGACGGTGGTTCTGACGACGCAGCCCCTCGGCCCGGACGCCCCCGCCGGGGTGGAGACCTGGGACGGCGATGCCGCCACGCTGGCGCACCGCCTGAAGGCCGAGACCCGGGGCGAGATCTACATGTGCGGCGGCGGGCAGGCGGCCCAGGCTTTTCTGGAGGCCGGCTGCATCGACCGGATCGAGCTGTATGTGATGCCCGTCCTGCTGGGCGCGGGAGTGCCGTTGTTCGCGGGCGGCGCGCCCGTCGACATGACGCTTCTGGATGCCCGGCCGATGGCGAGGGGCGTGGTGCGCCTGACCTACGGGCCGGCGTCCTCCGCGTAAGGGGCGGACCCTATGCCGTGGGCAACGGGCGCTCCCACGCCCGTTGCCCATGGGATCCTACAGGATGAAGCGCGACAGGTCGGCGTTCTTGGCCAGTCCCGCCACGCGCTCGCGCACATAGGCGGCGTCGATCGTCACGGTCTTCCCGCCCATGTCGCTGGCGTTGAAGCTGACCTCTTCCAACAGGCGTTCCATCACCGTGTGCAGCCGCCGGGCGCCGATGTTCTCCACCGAAGCGTTGATCTCGGCGGCCAGTTCGGCCAGCGCGTCGATGCCGTCCTCGGTGAAGTCGAGCGTCACCTCCTCGGTCGCCAGAAGGGCCTTGTACTGCTTGATCAACGAGGCTTCGGGCTCGGTCAGGATGCGGCGGAAATCGTCGCGCGAGAGCGCCTTCAGCTCGACCCGGATCGGCAGCCGGCCCTGGAGTTCGGGCAGCAGGTCCGACGGCTTGGCGATGTGGAAGGCGCCCGACGCGATGAACAGGATGTGGTCGGTCTTCACCGGCCCGTGCTTGGTGGCGACCGTGGTGCCCTCGATCAGCGGCAGCAGGTCCCGCTGCACGCCCTCGCGGCTGACGTCCGCACCGCCCTTGTGCTCGCTGCGCGCCGAGATCTTGTCGATCTCGTCCAGGAAGACGATGCCGTTCTGCTCGACCGCATGGATCGCCTCGGCGGTCACCTTCTCCTGGTCCAGGAGCTTTTCGGACTCCTCGGCCATCAGCACCTCGTGGCTTTCGCTCACGGTCATGCGCCGGGCCTTGGTCCGGCCGCCGAACGCCTTTCCGAAGATGTCGTTCAGGTTCAGCATGCCCATCTGGGCACCGGGCATCCCCGGCACGTCGAAGGTGGGCAGCATGCCGCCCATCGTGTTGTCCTGGACCTGGACCTCGATCTCCCGGTCGTTCAACTCGCCCGCGCGCAGCATCCGTCGGAACTTGGCGCGGGTGTCGGGGCTGGCGTGCTCGCCCACCAGCGCGTCCAGCACCCGCTCCTCGGCACGCAGCTCGGCCTTGGCCGTCACCTCCCGGCGCAGGCGTTCCTTGGTCAGGCCAATGGCGGCCTCCACCAGGTCGCGGATGATCTGCTCCACGTCGCGGCCGACATAGCCGACCTCGGTGAACTTGGTGGCCTCGACCTTGATGAAGGGGGCCTGGGCCAGCTTGGCGAGCCGCCGCGCGATCTCGGTCTTGCCCACGCCGGTCGGGCCGATCATCAGGATGTTCTTGGGCAGAACCTCCTCGCGCAGGCCCTCGGGCAGCTGCTGGCGGCGCCAGCGGTTGCGCAGCGCGATGGCGACGGCGCGCTTGGCGTCGTGCTGGCCGACGATGTAGCGGTCGAGTTCCGAGACGATCTCGCGCGGGCTGAAGGCGGCGGTCATCTGTCTGTTCCCTTGTGCGTGCACGGGGCCTTGTCAGGCGTTCCGGCCGGCCGTTCACGGCGATGCCGGAGGCCGGCCACCCTCACATGCGTTCCACGATGATGTTGCCGTTGGTGTAGACGTCGATCGACGCGGCGATGGCCATGGCCCGGCGGGCGACGGCCTCGGCGTCCAGGTCCGGCACGTCGGCCAGCGCGCGGGCGGCAGCCAGGGCGTAGTTGCCGCCGGACCCGATCCCGATCAACCCGTCCTCGGGTTCCAGCACGTCGCCGGTGCCGGTCAGCACGAGCGACACGGTCTTGTCCGCGACCGCCATCATGGCTTCCAGCCGGCGGAGATACCGATCGGTGCGCCAGTCCTTCGCCATCTCGACGCAGGCCCGCGTGAGCTGGCCCGGATACTGCTCCAGCTTGGATTCCAACCGCTCGAACAGGGTCAGCGCGTCGGCGGTGGCGCCCGCGAAGCCGGCCATCACGCTGCCGCCGGCCAGGCGCCGCACCTTGCGCGCGTTGCCCTTGACGATGGTCTGGCCCATCGAGACCTGGCCGTCGCCGGCGATGACGACGTCGGTGCCCTTGCGGACCGACAGGATGGTGGTGCCGTGCCAGTGGGGGAAATCGGACATCGGATGTTCGCGCGGCCGTTGCGATTGCGTGCGTTCGTCTCAAAGATGGGGCCGCACCCGCGGAACCGCCACCACCGCGGCAGGGGGATGCGCACGAGGGCGGTGCACACGGCTGCGGCGTCTTGCGCGGGACCGGGCCGGCGACCCATCTCCCTGGCATCCAACGCGCCAGCCTGTTAAAACCTGGGCCATCATGAACACCACCGCCCCCCGCCGTGCCGAGGTCGTTCGCGCGACCACGGAAACCCAGCTCCATGTGACCGTCGACCTGGACGGCACGGGGACCTACGACGTGAAGACCGGGATCGGGTTCCTCGATCATATGCTGGAGCAGTTGGCCCGGCATTCGCTGGTCGACCTGATGGTGCGGGCGGATGGCGACCTGCACATCGACGGCCACCACACCACCGAAGACACCGGGATCGCGCTGGGTCAGGCGGTGGCCAAGGCATTGGGCGACAAGCGCGGCATCGCGCGCTACGGGTCCGCTTATGCCCCGATGGACGAGACGCTGTGCCGGGTGGCGCTGGACCTGTCCGGCCGTCCCTTCCTGGTCTGGAAGGTCGCCTTCACGCGTGACCGGCTGGGCACGCTGGACACCGAACTGGTGCGCGAGTGGTTCCAGGCCTTCGCCCAGAACGCCGGCGCCACGCTGCACGTCGAGTGCCTGTATGGCGAGAACAACCACCATATCGCGGAAAGCGCGTTCAAGGCGCTGGCCCAGGCCCTGCGCCGTGCGGTGGAGCTGGATCCCCGCAAGGCCGGCCAGATCCCCTCGACCAAGGGCACGCTGTAGGTCCGCACCCCCATGAATGTGGTCATCGTCGATTACGGGTCGGGCAATCTCCGTTCGGCCGCCAAGGCGTTCGAGGCCGTCGTCCGCGAGGCCGGCCTCGGGACCGATGTGGTCGTCACCGCCGACGCCGAGGTCGTGCGCCGGGCCGACCGTATCGTGCTGCCGGGCCAGGGGGCCTTTGCCGATTGCATGCGCGGATTGCAGGCCGTGCCCGGCATGGTCGAGGCCCTGCGCGAGGCGGTGCGGGACAAGGGCCGACCGTTCTTCGGCATCTGCGTCGGCATGCAGCTTCTGGCCGATGCCGGGCTGGAGCACGGTTCGCACGCCGGGCTGGGATGGATACCGGGCCGGGTGGAACCATTGGAACCCGCGGATCCGAACCTGAAGATCCCGCACATGGGGTGGAACGACCTGCGCCTTGCGGCGGGCGCCCATCCGGTGCTGCGGGGCTTGGCCGAAGGCTGCCACGCCTACTTCGTCCACTCCTACCACTTCGTCGCGGCGGAGCGGTCCGATGTGCTGGCCACGGCCGACTACGGCGGCACGGTCACGGCCATCGTCGGCCGGGCCAACATGGTCGGTGCGCAATTCCACCCGGAGAAGAGCCAGGCGACCGGCCTGGCGTTGATCCGCAATTTCCTGTCCTGGAGCCCGTGAGGCGGTCATGTCCGAGTCAAGGGCATCCGAAGTGACGGTCGAAATCGTCGAGAAGCTGAAGGGCGCCGACCTTCAGGACCTGTGCGACGCGGCCGATGCCGCGGTGCGCGCGGGCGGCGGGTTCGGATGGCTGGAGCCGCCGCCGCGCGACGTGATGGAGCGCTATTGGAAGGGCGTCCTGATGGTGCCCGAACGCACGCTGTTCATCGGCCGTCTGGACGGCGTGGTGGCGGGGTCGGCGCAGATGGTCCGCCCGCCGCGCAACAACGAGGCGCAGGCGCACACGGCGTTCCTGACCACCTCGTTCGTGGCGCCCTGGGCCCGCGGCCACGGGCTGGCCCGCATGTTGACGCTGGCGATCGAGGCGGCGGCCCGCAAGGCGGGGGCGCGGATCTTAAACCTGGACGTCCGCGAGACGCAGGAGGCGGCGATCGCACTCTACGAATCGCTGGGCTACAAGCGGTTCGGCGTGCATCCGCTGTACGCGATGGTCGGCGGCAAGCCGGTGGCCGGCCACTACTTCTACAAGGACCTCGCGGCCGGCGAGGGGGACGCGGCATGATCCTTTATCCCGCCATCGACCTGAAGGACGGCGCATGCGTCCGCCTGCTGCGCGGCGACATGGGCCAGGCCACGGTCTTCAACACCGATCCGGCCGAGCAGGCCCGCACCTTCCAGGCGCAGGGCTTCCGCTGGCTGCATCTGGTCGATCTCAACGGCGCCTTCGAAGGCCGCCCGGTGAACGGCGACGCGGTGGCGCGCATCCTGGCGGCGGTGGATCTGCCGGCCCAGCTCGGCGGCGGCATCCGCGACCTCGCCACCATCGAGGCTTGGCTCGACCGCGGGGTCCGGCGGGTGATCCTGGGCACCGTGGCCCTGCGCGACCCGGATCTGGTGCGCGAGGCGTGCCGGCGCTTTCCGGGCCGGGTGGCGGTGGGCATCGATGCCCGCAACGGCCGGGTGGCCGTCGAGGGCTGGGCCGAGACGTCGGACGTGACGGCGCTGGATCTGGCGCTGCGGTTCGAGGACGCCGGGGTGGCGGCCATCATCTACACCGACATCGACCGCGACGGGGCGCTGGGTGGCGTCAACGTCGAGGCGACGGCGGAATTGGCCTCGCGCCTGACCACGCCGGTGATCGCCTCAGGCGGCGTGGCGTCGTTGGACGATCTGCGGGCGCTGAAGGCCGTCGAGGACACCGGCGTCGCCGGGGTGATCAGCGGGCGCGCGCTCTACGACGGCCGCATCGATCCCAAGGCGGCACTGGCGCTGCTGGAAGGGGCCGGCGGATGCTGAAGGTGCGCCTGATCCCCTGCCTGGACGTGAAGGACGGCCGGGTGGTGAAGGGGGTCAACTTCGTCGACCTCGTGGATGCCGGCGATCCGGTGGAGCAGGCCCGCGTCTACGACCGCGAAGGCGCGGACGAGCTGACTTTCCTCGACATCACGGCCAGCCACGAGAACCGCGACACCATCCTCGACGTGGTCCGCCGCACGGCCGAACAGGTGTTCATGCCGCTGACGGTGGGCGGCGGCGTGCGCACGGTGGACGACATCCGCCGGTTGCTGCTGGCCGGGACGGACAAGGTCTCGATCAACTCGGCTGCGGTCGCGCGGCCCGAATTCGTGCGCGAGGCCGCCGAGAAGTTCGGCAGCCAGTGCATCGTGGTGGCGGTGGACGCCAAGCAGGTCTCGCCCGGCAAGTGGGAGGTGTTCACCCACGGCGGCCGCAAGCCCACGGGCCTGGATGCCATCGAGTGGGCGCAGCGCATGGCGGCCCATGGTGCCGGCGAACTCCTGCTGACCTCCATGGACCGGGACGGCACCCGCCAGGGCTTCGACCTGGAGCTGACGCGTCGGGTGGCCGACGCGGTGCGCGTGCCGGTGATCGCCTCGGGCGGCGTCGGCACCCTCGACCATCTGGTGGAGGGCGTGCGCCAAGGCCATGCCAGCGCCGTGCTGGCCGCGTCCATCTTCCACTTCGGGCAGTTCAAGATCACGCAAGCCAAGGCCCACATGGCTGCGTCCGGCGTGCCGGTGCGGACATGAGCGACACGCAGGACGGCTTCGAAACGCTGGCGCGCCTCTACCGCACCATCGAGGCGCGGCGGGGGGCGGATCCAACGACCAGCTACACCGCCAAGCTGTTCGCCCGCGGCCGGGCCAAGATCGCCCAGAAGCTGGGCGAGGAGGCGGTCGAGGCGGTGATCGAGGCCCTGCGCGACGATCCCGCCAAGCTGGCCGAGGAGTCCGCCGACCTGCTCTACCATCTTCTGGTGTTGTGGGCGGATGCCGGCGTGAAGCCTGCCGACGTCATGGCCATCCTCGACGGCCGTGAAGGCACGGGCGGGCTGGACGAGAAAAAGGCCCGCAAGGAAGGGTAGGGCTTCTGCTTAGCCCGCCTTCCGCGTCCCCAGCTTGGGATTCACGATGGCGCGCAGCTCTTCCAGCAGGGCACGGCCCTTGTCGGTCAGGGTGATGACCTTGCGGCGGCGCTCGCGGGGGTCTTCGTGCGCCTCCACCAGGTCATGGCCGGGCTTGCCGAAACTGTGCCAGCGCGACAGCGCGGCCACGTTGCGCGATGCGGAGGATTGGGCGATGCCCAGCTTCTCCGACAGCTCGCGCATGGACAGGCCCTCGTTCTCGGCGATGGTCAGGAACGACAGGGCGTATTGAATGGGAAGGTCGGGATCGAGCCGGCGGAACGCCTCCAGCAGGCGCACCGCCGTCCCGATCTCGGGCGAGCGGGTGGCATCAGAAGGGAGCCGCCCGGCCATCAATCGACACCCCCCGCGGCGCCCACTGCGCCGGCGTGTAGATCAGGTGCCATCCGCCGATCCAGACCAGCCACTCGCCATTGTCCTTTCGGATGTGGAGCCAGCGGGACGGACGCGCCCAGCGCGCCCGTTCAAGGAACACCTGGCGTCCGCCGACCAGCTTGATGAAAATCGTCATGGTTCTTTTCCCACACCCGGGATTGCTGTTGGCTCGGCACGGCAATCGGCTGGCCGGAGCGTCGGGGGAGGCGAGCGGTCCCGCCCTTGCGGCCGTAGGCCGTCAGGCACATCGGGATCATGGTCATGGGTCGCCTCCTTCTCGGGTGGGGAGCGGTTGATCCCGCGGCATTCCACCGCGGGGCCTCTTTTATCCCGGATCATCGGGACATTTGCAAGACCTGGAACGTCCTTTTGTCATCAATGTTCCGATGTCGGATGAAAACGGGCGCAAAACCGCTGCCTGCGGGACCGACGCCGATGTCCCGCAACAAGGCGGGGGGCAGGTCCTGCACAACGGGGCGGCTCACGGGCCGCTCCAGCCGGCGCGCAAGCCATTCGCCCCAGAAGCTTGGCATGTGGTGTCTCCATCCGCTGGCGTTGAAAGACGGCCGAACGACGGGGGACCAATAATCCGATAACGGATGTATTGCGTCAACGGGTGTGTGGCGCGTGCCGCGAATGGCAGGTGTTCGGATTGGCCGTGGCGCTGGCGGCCGCCGGCTTGCGCTTCGGGTGGGGCCGCGGTAAGGGGCGCCTGGAACAGTACAACCGGGGGGGGCGCCGCCCGGGTGTGGAAAACCGAAGACGGCCCGGCCCGCCCGTTCGGCGCTCAACGCATGTCCCGCAGGTGATGCACATGCTTGTCAGGGAACGGACACCCGAGGATGCCGAATGGATCGAGCGCCTGCTCGTCCAGCGGTGGGGAAGCACGGTCATGGTCGTGCATGGCGACACCTACGACGCAGCCACCCTGCCCGCCCTCGTCGCCGGGGCGCAGGATGGGTTGGCGACATACCGCATCATTGGTGACGAAGCGGAATTGGTCACTTTGGACGCCGTCCGGCCGGGGCTCGGGGTCGGGTCCGCTCTGGTCGAGGCTTTGGTCGACCGGCTACGTGGAACCGGTGTGCGCCGTCTTCGGGTCACAACGACCAATGACAATTTGGATGCGCTGCGCTTCTACCAGCGCCGATCCTTCCGTCTTCTCCGCCTCCGGGCCGGTGCCGTCGACGAGGCCCGCCGGATCAAACCCGCCATCCCGGAGACCGGGGCCCACGGCATTCCGCTTCATGACGAGATCGACTTGTGGCGGAGCATCCCGGGAACGCCGGCCGAAGGTTCGGGATGAGCGGAGCCGGCCGCCTCCGTCCGCGGGGGCCGGAGGCGGCCGGGCCCCTTACCGGTTCATGAAGTACTCGTCGCGCGGGAACAGGTCGGTGTTGATCTCGGTCCCCGGCCGTGGGTCGCCGGGGCCCCAGACCTGCATCGGCCGCGAACCGAGCCAGCCGACGATGATGTCGGCGTTCCAGCCGGCCGCCCGCAACCCTTCCGCCGCGGGACCGCGCAGCACCGCTTCGAACGCGGCCATGTCGAAGCGGATCGGGGCGTCGCTGCCGATCATGGCGTCGCCGAGGCGGACGACATACGGGAATGCCCGGGTGAAGGTGTTGACGGTCCGCTCCGTCGCCGCCCACTGGACGACGATGCCGCCCGGGTTCAAGCGGCGCCGGATCTCTTCGAAATATTCGATCGAGTAGAGGAAGCCGCTGTTGGCGGTCTTGGGCGAGATCGTCTCGGCCTTGATGACGTCGAACCGGGCGTCGTCGGTGAACACCACATGGCGCCCGTCGCCCACGATCCGCTCGACCCGCTTGTCCGACAACAGGCGCGACAGGGCCGGATCCCGGCTGTCACGGGCAAGATCGTCCATGACGTCGAGGACCGGTGCCACGATCTCGACGACCCGGATCCGCTCGATCGACGGGTTCAGCCCCGTGGCGTAGAGGCTGCCGCCGCCACCGTAGCCGACCAGCATGGCGCTCTTGGGGGCAGGATGGGCAAAGGCGGCGAGCGCCCCCATGGCACCCTGGACGGGCCGGTACGGCAGCGCGTCGCTCTGCCACTTGCCGCCCACATACAAATGGTTGGTGTGCGGCAGTGGCCGGAGGACCACCACGCCCGACCGGTCTTCGGCGACCCGCGCGCCCGCGGCCGGGCTGGTGCCGTGCAGCCGCGCCCAGAACGCGGCGTTGCCGGGGAAGGCGGCCACGATGCCCGCCAGTGCCGCCGCCGCCACCACCGTTCCGCGCGGACGGGTGTGCCCGGACTGTCCGGAGCCGAGGAACAGCGCCGCCGTGAACGCCAGACCCGCCACGCCGACCAGCCGCAGCGTCCCCGACGTGCCGAGCACATGCAGCAGCACCAGGCCCGTGACCACCGCGCCCGCCGTGTTGCCCAGGATGTTGGCGAGCTGGATCGCCCCCACGCGCCGGCCCACCCGGCCGGGATCGTCCTGCACGGCCTTTTGCGAGAAGGGGAACGACATGCCGAGCAGGAAGGCCGGCGGGAACACCGCGAAGGTCACGACCCCGCCGTAGACCAGCAGCCGCAGGGCCTTGCCGGTCGCGTCCTGCCGCGCCTCGAAGAAGGTGCCGTCCACGAAGAAGGGGGTGAGGTCGACGATCCCGCTGATCCACCAGACGGCCCCCAGGGACGCGAGCGCGTACAGCGCCATCATCCCCTGCAGCAACTGGAATGCGCGCAGCGGATCCCGCATCCGGCGCACGACACGGGCGCCCGCGACGATGCCCAGCCCGTCCGCCGCCAGGAAAACCGCCAGGATGATGGGGAACGCATAGGCGTTGGACTGCATCAGCGTGCCGAGCACGCGGAACCAGACGATCTCGAGCGAGATGATGAGGAAGCCGGAAGCGAAGACGATGCCGCACCACAGCGCGACCCTGGCGCTGCTGGCGGCCCGGAACGCCTGCGCCGTATCCGTGCCCCGGGCGGGAGCCAGCTCCCCGGTCATTCCCAGCGATACCGCCAGGGCAACCACCGCGACGGCCAGATTGAGGGCGGCCCCCACGTGGACCGTGGTCTCGATGCCGTACAGGCCGATCAGAAGCTGGCCGGCCAGCAGCGTCCCGACCGCCGCCCCCAGCGTGTTGATCCCGTACAGCCAACCGATGCGCACCGGCGCCGTTTCCACCTGTTCCACCACCGCCCGCGCCAGCAACGGCAGCGACATGCCCATGAGAAGGGTGGGGGGAAGCAGCGCCAGGAAGACCGTCGGGTAGACGACGACCGGCGAATCCGCGTAGCCGACCATGCCGCGGAACAGGACATCGTACAGCACGGGCCGGGAGAGGAGCGCGCAGCCCGCGATGCCGGCCTCGCACAGGGCGAAGGCCTGCATCGCGCGGGCGCGGCCGAGCCGGTCGGCCAGATGCCCGCCCCAGAGGCTGCCAATTCCCAGGCCGAACAGGAATGCGCCCACCGTCAGCGTCGCACTGACGGTTTCCGAGCCGGCGAACAGGCCGAGCAGGCGCTGCCACACCGTCTGGTAGATCAGGGCGCTGAAGCCCGACAGGAAGAAGGCGGCGTGGATGGGCAGCAGGCTTCCGGCGGTCCAGGCCGTCTGCAGGCTCCCGATCGGGGCCGCCGGTTTGACGCTCCGAGGCACCCCGACATTGGACATGACCGTGGCCTCCGGGATTTGGACGACAGCGCCACTCAACCTCGCATTGAATCATGCGCGGGCGGTGGCCGTCCGTTCCCGATAACCCTTCAGGGCTTCGATCAGACGGGCGAGGCTACCGCGGGCGACGAGGGCCAGAAGAAGCGGATAGGTCGCGAGCCCGGTGGCGATCTGCCCGCCCAATGTCGCCTGGACCGTCCACCCCTCCGCCGCCATCACGCCGCCGATCCACCAGACCACGACGGCCATCCCGACGGCGGCGGCGAGGCCGGGTGCCGAGCGGGCGAGGTGGGCCAGCGGCGACACGCCGGTCAGGCGCTTCTGGATCAGCAGGTACAACGGGATGAAGCACAGGTTGCGGACGAGGATGCCGACCGCCACGGCGAACAGCCCGTACCCGACGGTCCCGACCACCACCAGGATGTTGGTCACCGCACTCAGGATCAGCAGCCACAGCAGCAACCGGGTGGTCCCCAACGCCCGCATCAGCGCGCCGGCGAAGGTGCTGAACATCGCCGGAATCCCCAGCAGCGCCAGGACCGACAGGATCGGCCCCGCTTCCACCCACGCCGGGCCGAACACGACCGCCACCAGATTGGGCGCCACCACAGCCAGGCCGAGGAACGCCGGCATGGCGAAGAGGTTGGACAGCTCCGCCGCGGTGACCAGCGCCTCGCGCAGCTTCGCCGGTTGCTTCTGAAGGCGGGCGAAGACGTTCAGGCCGATGTTGGACAGTCCCTGCGCCAAAAGCGCGTACGCGGTGTCGCTGACCCGCAGGGCGATGTTGTAGATGCCCAGGACCGCCGGCCCCATGAACAGGCCGATCAGGTACCGGTCCACCTGCTTGGAGGTGAAGTTCACCACGCGGGTGGCAGCGAGGTAGGCGCTGAACGGCATCAGGTCGCGGGCATGCCGCCAGGAGAAGGACAGCCGTGGCCGCCAGTCGGTGGAGCACCACAGCACCAGGCCTCCGACAAGCCGGTCCACCACCTGCTGGGCCACCAGTGCCCAGGCGCCGAAGCCCTGCCACGCCATCGCAACGCCCGCCACGCCGCCGGCCACGACACCGGCCATGGAGCGGACCATCAGCAACCGGTAGTCCATCCGCCGGCGCAGCAAGCCCTGGTGCACCCCGCTGAGGCCGGCCAGGAGCGGCGCCAGGCTCGCGGCGGCGATCAGGGGGGCGATCCCCGGCTGATCGAACAGCTGCGCGATGGGGTCCGCCAGGAGTGCTGTGAGGCCGCAAAGCGCAAGGCTCACGCCGACCACGAGCCAGAAGGCACTGTCCAGGTGCTCGCGCTCCAGATGCTCGCGTTGGACCAGCACCTCGGTCAGTCCTTCGTCCAGGATCGTCTGCACCGCGGCAAGGACGATGGCGACCATGGCGAACAGCCCGACCTCGACCGGGGTCAGCAGGCGGGCGAGCAGGACGAAGACGACCAGGGAAGCGAATTGGCGCCCCCAACCTTCCAGGGATGCCCAGAAGGCACCCTCCAGCACCTTGTCGCGCAGGCGTGTCTTCACCACGGCTGAATTTCTCCGCTGATGGGTTTGCAACGGCGATCGGGGCGGCAGGACCAACCCCCTGCGCCGTGGGCGGCGTCCGCGCCCACATGTGCAATGGGAATGCTCCCGACGATACCTGTCCCGGCCATAATCGCCGTCAGCCGTTGCCAGTGCCATGGGGCGTGGGGTGGATGGCCGTGAGGATGATCCGAAGAACAGTGCGGTGCGTCGGTTGCCGGATGACACTTTTGATCTGGGGTTAAAACTATGACCGGAGGGGGAATTCCAGGATGTTACCTACATCGGTCATTGCTGCATTTGGGCCGGCCCGCTTGTTTCTACGCCTCCCCGCTCCTGCGCGGTGTGGTTCGCCGGCCGGCAGGGTTGATGCCGCCTTGCCGGGCAGTGGCGTGCGCGTCCGCGGCTGCTATCCTCCGGCGCACCCGTGCGATCATCGAAGAGGGGGGAAAAGGCCGTGGCCTACGACCACAACAACATCTTCGCCCGCGTCCTGCGCGGCGAGATTCCCTGCAATAAGGTCTACGAGGACGAGCATGTCCTCGCGTTCCATGACATCCGGCCGCAGGCGCCCGTCCATATCCTGGTGATTCCGAAAGGCCCCTACGTCTCCATGACCGATTTCGCGGAGAAGGCTTCGGACGCCGAGCTGGCGGCCTATGTGCGGGCGATCGGCAAGGTGGCGAAGCAGGCCGGCGTCTCCGAAAGCGGATACCGCGTCCTGTCCAACGCCGGTCCGGACGCGCATCAGGAGGTGCCGCACCTCCACGTCCATGTGGCCGGCGGCCGGTCGCTGGGCCGCATGCTGCCACCGGGGGACTGACGAGACGTTCGCGGCCAGTCGGGGGCCGGTGGGTGACCGCCGGCCCGGAATTGCGATGGCCAATCACACAGCCATCCCGGAGAGGATCCCCGGGATGGCTGTCCGGTTCCTAAAGGATGGGATGTCCGGTCAGCGGCTGGTGCCGGACGTCGGGGTGCCGTCCGGGCCGAGCCGTTCGATCTTCGCGCTTCCGCGCAGCTCCTCGATGATGCCGGCGACGACGTCCTGCTGCATCTCGTTGCGCAGCTGCGGGGCGACTTCCTCGAAGGCCGGGACGGCGCCCTGGCGGCGGTCCACGACCTTGATCACATGCCAGCCGAACTGGGTCTTCACGGGGGCCGCCGCCAGCGCGCCCGGCGACAGCGTGAACGCCGCCTGGGCGAAGGGCTGCACCATGTCGCCTTCGTTGAAGTAGCCGAGATCGCCGCCGGTCGGGGCGGAGCCCGGGTCGGTGGAATTCTCCTTGGCCAGCAGGGCGAAGTCCGCGCCGTCCTGGAGGCGCTTGATCAGGTCCTTGGCCTTGTCCTCGCTGTCCACCAGGATGTGGCTGGCACGCACCTCGTCCTGGGGCGGGTTCTCGGCCACCCACTCCTTGTAGCGCTCGCGCAGCTTGTCGTCGGAGATGCGCGCGTTGATCTGGCGCTGCATGTAGACTTCCTGCACCGCGCGCTCCTCGGCCCGCCGCAGACGCTCCTTCACATCCGGGTCGTTCTGCAGGTTCTGGGCATAGCCGGCGCCGGCCAGCAGTTTCATGCTGATCATCTGGTCCAGGATGGCCGGGAACACGATCTCGACCGGCATCTGCTGAATCTGCGGCGGCATCTGGCTGATGGTCGCCGTCACGTCGGAGCGCTTGATCTCCTGGCCGTTCACGCGGGCGACCACCGGATCGGCGTTCGCCTCGTCCGTCTTGCCGGGGGCCGGCGCCGTGGTCTGGGCCGGGCCTTGGGCGGCCGGGCTTTGGGTCGCGGGGCTCTGGGACTGCGCCTGCTGCACCGCGATGCCCACGCCGATGGCGCCGGCCACGACGACGGCGGCGCCGATCTTCAGGGTGTTGTTGAGGGTCATGAAAGGTCCTTTCGGCTTGCGGTGCGGCCGTCTTTGCAGCGACGGGAACGTGTTCCAGCGGTGGATTTGACGACGATGAAGGTGGGATAAACGTGGCGACTTGGCGGCGGTCCGCTACCCGGCCCGTGTGGCCGCGACCATTAGCCACTGTGCCGCATCATCCCACAAGGCCCGGCCGACACGTTCGCGGAAGAAGCCGAAATGGCCGATCTGCTTCTGGCCGATGTCGCCCGGCTCCAACATGCGCACGGTTTTGTCCGCGCCCCCGTACCACCCCGCCAGCGTGGCGACGGATCCGGCAGGTGCGAAGGCGTCGTCGGTGAACCCGAACGAGAGGACCGGGAACCTGAGCGCGGCAAACCGGTCGTGCACGTCGGGCGCATGGGACAGGATGTAGTCGGGGTGCCGGCACCAGCCCGCCCATTCCAGCGCCACGCCGCGGGGCAGCGGTTCGCCGCCCAGCACCCATCCGGGAAGCCGGCCCGTCGCCAGAACCAGCGCCGGCAGGATCATGTGCATGATGACCCACATGCGGATCCGGCCGATGCCGGACCACTGTGTCCAGGTTCCGCTTTGCGATGCCACCAGGAGCAGGCCCGAAAGCCGGTGCGCGTGCTCCGCGAGCGGGACGATCTGTCCGCCCGCGGAATGCCCGACCGCCAGCAACGGCTGGTCCGGAAACCGGTCCAGCAGGAACCGGAACGCGGCCTCCATGTCCAGGCGGCCCCAGTCGCTCATGCGCGGGTCGAACCCCTGTGGATTGGCCGGTTTCGAGTCCCCGATCCCGCGGTAGTCGTACGTCAGGACCGCGAAGCCCTTGGAGGCCAGGAAGGCCGCGAACTTGGCGTAGAAGCCGCGCGGCACCGCGGTCGCGGCGCCGACCGCCACGGTGGCGGCGGGTCGTCCGTCCGGCAGGAACAGCGTGCCGGCCAGGCGGAAGCCGTCCGCGGCGACGATGGCGATGTCCTGCCGGCCGGCCCCGGCGGGGGACGGTGCCGGATCCTGGGTGTTGTCGAGGGCCGTGGTCACGATGGGATTGCGCAGGTGGTGGGAACTCGCATGGGCCCGATTTCCGCATGATCGGGGTCGAAAATAAAGGCCGGGTTCGAAAATAATGGGGGCCAGACCCGCCCCGCGCCCTCTTCGGGTGCCCCATTCGAGCCAGGAGCCGAGGCCCCGGACCATGTCCCCGACCCAGGATGTCACCATCTACCACAACCCGGCCTGCGGGACGTCCCGCAACACGCTGGGCCTGATCCGCAACGCCGGCATCGAGCCGCGGGTGGTCGAATACCTGAAGACGCCGCCGACGCGCGGGGAGCTGGTTGGCCTCCTCGCCCGCATGGGCATCCCGGTGCGCGACCTGCTTCGCCGGAAGGGTACCCCTTACGAGGAGTTGGGCCTCGACGATCCGAAGTGGACGGACGAGCAATTGATCGACTTGATGCTCGCGCACCCGATCCTGATCAACCGGCCGGTGGTCGCCACGCCGTTGGGCGTGAGGCTGTGCCGTCCGCCGGAAACGGTCCTGGACATCCTGCCGCGGGCCTGAGGCGCGGAACCCGCCCGCGGGGCGGGTCCGTCCTCCCCGGCCGCGGTTGTTCCTGCGGTTGTTCCTGCGGTTGTTCCTGCGGTTGGTCCAACGGTTGAGCCTGCGGTTGATCCAACCGTGGGCCGCGTTGACTATGGACCCCGCGGGTCTTATGTGACCCCGGCGGGCCGTGCGTGTCCGCCCTGTTTCATTTCGAGGTCTGCATGCTCGGTGCTCTTGCACGGAAAGTCTTCGGCACCGCGAACGACCGGACCGTCAAGCGGTTGCGGAAGGATGTGGAGCGCATCAATGCGCTGGAGGCCGAGGTGTCCGGCCTCTCCGACGCGCAGCTGCGGGCCAGGACGGACCAGTTCCGCGAGCGCATTTCCAAGGGCGAAAGCCTGGATGACCTGTTGCCCGAGGCCTTCGCCACCGTGCGCGAGGCTGGCAAACGCGTGCTGGGCCAGCGGCATTACGACGTGCAGCTGGTGGGCGGCATGGTGCTGCACAGCGGCAAGATCGCCGAGATGCGGACCGGCGAAGGCAAGACCCTGGTCGCCACCGCGCCGGTCTACCTCAACGCCCTGTCCGGCAAGGGCGTGCACGTCGTCACCGTGAACGACTACCTGGCCCGGCGTGACAGCGCCTGGATGGGCCAGGTCTACCGCTTCCTGGGCCTGAGCGTCGGCTGCATTGTCCACGGCCTGACCGACGAGGAGCGGCGCGCGGCCTATGCCTGCGACGTCACGTACGGCACCAACAACGAGTTCGGTTTCGACTACCTGCGCGACAACATGAAGTTCCGGCTGGAGGACATGGTCCAACGGCCGTTCAACTACGCGATCGTGGACGAGGTGGACTCGATCCTGATCGACGAGGCGCGCACGCCGCTCATCATCTCCGGCCCCGCGCAGGACAGCTCCGAGCTGTACATCGCCGTGGACAAGCTGATCCCGCGGCTGGCCGACGACGATTTCGAGAAGGACGAGAAGCAGCGCACCGTCGCCCTGACCGAACAGGGCCAGGAGAGGATCGAACAGTGGTTGGGGGAGGCGGGCCTGCTGCAGCAGGGCAGCCTCTACGACCTGAACAACATCTCGCTGGTCCACCATGTGAACCAGGCGCTCCGGGCGCACAAGCTGTTCCGCCGGGACACCGACTACATCGTCAAGGACGACAAGGTCGTCATCATCGACGAATTCACCGGCCGCATGATGGAGGGCCGGCGCTACTCCGACGGCCTGCACCAGGCGCTGGAGGCGAAGGAGCGGGTGACCATCCAGCGTGAGAACCAGACGCTGGCCTCCATCACCTTCCAGAACTACTTCCGCCTCTACCCCAAGCTGGCCGGCATGACCGGCACGGCCATGACCGAGGCCGGCGAGTTCGCCGAGATCTACAACCTCGAAGTCGTGGAGATCCCGACCAACGTCGTCGTCCAGCGCAAGGACTGGGACGACGAGGTCTACCGGACGGCCCGCGAAAAGTACGACGCCATCATCCAATTGATCGAGGAGGCCCGCGAGCGCGGCCAGCCCGTGCTGGTGGGCACCGTCTCCATCGAGAAGTCCGAACTGCTGTCCGGCCTGCTGAAGCAGAAGAAGATCCCGCACAACGTCCTGAACGCGCGCTTCCACGACCAGGAAGCCGCCATCATTGCGGAAGCCGGCCGGCCAGGGGCGGTGACGATCGCCACCAACATGGCGGGTCGCGGCACCGACATCCAGCTCGGCGGCAACTTCGACATCCGCTTCGCGCAGGCGGGCCAGGGCGTGTCCGATCCGGCCGAACTGGAAAAAATCCGCGAACGGGTGCGGGACGAGCTGGAGCGCGACCGCGCCAAGGTGCGCGAGGCGGGCGGCCTGTACGTCGTCGGCACCGAGCGGCACGAGAGCCGGCGCATCGACAACCAGTTGCGTGGCCGTTCCGGCCGCCAGGGCGATCCCGGGGCGTCCAAGTTCTTCCTGTCGCTGGAAGACGACCTGATGCGCATCTTCGGGTCGCAGCGGCTGGACAGCATGCTCCAGCGCCTGGGCCTGCAGGAAGGCGAGGCGATCACCCACGTCTGGATCTCGAAGGCGCTGGAAAAGGCGCAGCGGCGGGTCGAAGGGCACAACTTCGAAATCCGCAAGAACCTGCTCAAGTACGACAACGTGATGAACGACCAGCGCAAGGTCGTCTACGAGCAGCGCCGCGAGATCATGGAAGCGCCCGACGTGCAGGCGACCGTGGAGGAGATGCGCCACGAGGTCATCGCGCGGATGGTGGCCAATTGCATCCCCGCCGACAGCTATGCCGAGCAGTGGGACGTCAACCGCCTGCACGAGGAATGCCTGCGCCTTCTGAACCTGGATCTGCCGGTTGCGGATTGGGCCAAGGAAGAGGGCATCGCCGAGGCCGAGATCGAGGAGCGCATCCGCGAGGCGTCCAACCGCAAGCTCGAGGAAAAGGTCGCCAATTACGGCCCCGAGTTCATGCGGATGGCCGAGAAGTCGATCCTGTTGCAGATCCTGGACCAGCAGTGGAAGGAGCACCTGCTGGCCCTCGACCACCTGCGCCAGGGCATCAACCTGCGGGCCTATGCCCAGCGCGACCCGCTGAACGAATACAAGAAGGAAGCCTTCGACCTGTTCGAAGGCATGCTCCAGCAGCTCCGCGAAACGGTGACGATGGTCCTGTCGCACCTGGAGGTTCGCATGGCCGAGCCGCAGCCGCCGGCGCCCGGGTTCGGCGGCGGGGGTGGCTTCCGCGACGAGGGCGATCTGGTGGGCGCGGATGCGGCCGGTGCCATGGCCGGCAACGGCGGCTTGGCCCCGAACCCGTTCGACGTCGGCCCCTCGGGCGTGCCCACCGGCTTCGCCCAAGGGGCGGCGGATCTGGCGCCCGGCGTGGATTTCAACGACCCCTCCACCTGGGTCCGCACGCCGCGCAACGCCCCCTGCCCCTGTGGCAGCGGCCGGAAATACAAGCACTGCCACGGCCGGGTGGAGTAGGCCGGGGCAACGATCGCCCCGCACCCCCCTCCCGCATCCCCCTCCCGCGGCCCCGCCACGCCGGCCCCGTCGTTCCGTGCTGAACGGCGGGGCTGTCGGACCCGTTCGGTGAGTTCGAGCCGTTCCACGTGGCCAGAGGCGCCACGGTCCAGGGCGGTGTCCGGAAGGATGGGGGCCACCCGATGCATCACGTCATGCTCAAGGGCGGCGGGCGCATGCCCGCGCTCGGCCTGGGCACGTACAGGCTGACCGGGGCCGAGGGGCTGCGCGCGATCCGCACGGCGCTGGAGATCGGCTACCGGCACCTGGACACGGCCGCGGCCTACGGCAACGAGGCCGAGGTCGGACGGGCGGTCCGCGAGTCCGGGATCGACCGGGCCGATCTGTTCGTCACCACCAAGGTCTGGATGGACAGGGCCCGCGCCGCGGAGGTGCGGGCGTCGGCGGATGAGAGCCTGGGCCGCCTGGGCATGGATTATGTCGATCTGCTGCTGTTCCATTGGCCGGCCGGGCATGTGCCCCTGGCCGAGACGCTCGGCGGGTTGATGGCCGTCAAGACGGCGGGCAAGGCGCGCGCCATCGGGGTCAGCAACTTCCCCGTTGCCTTGATGCGCGAGGCCGTGGAATGCACCGGGGGCGACATCGCCTGCAACCAGATCGAATACCATGTGGGCCTGCGCCAGACGGCGGTGCTCGACGAGGCGCGGCGCCACGGGATCGTGGTGACCGCCTACAGCCCGTTGGGAAAGGGCGACATCATCGACGATCCCGTGCTGGCCCGCATCGGGGCGCGGCACGGCAAGTCGGCGGCCCAGGTGGCCCTGCGCTGGCTCGTCCAGCAGGACGGTGTGGCGGCCATTCCCCGGTCGCGCAGCGAAGCGAACCTGCGCGCCAATCTCGACATCTTCGATTTCCGCCTGTCGCCCGGGGAAATGGCGGCGGTATCGGGTCTGGGCGGGACCAACCGGATGGTGAACCCCTCCTGGGCGCCGGATTGGGACCCGGCCTGAGCCGGAACCACATAGTCTGGTGCCGGCCGCGAGGCGGGTGCTAGCTTCGCCGCCATGCGGACCGCCTATCTCCAACTCGCCCTTTCGATGATCCTGGTGGGCCTAACGGTGCCCGCGTCCAAGGTGGTGGTGGAATGGATGCCCCCGCTTGTGGCCGCGATGCTTCGCTTCGCGCTCGCCGCGGCGGTGCTGGCGCCGCTGGCCATCCGTTCGCGCGGTCGCGGACTGCCGACCTCCGTGCGGGATTGGGTCAGCCTGACGTTGCTGGCCCTGTTCGGCATGGTGCTGTTCAACGTCTTCCTACTGTACGGGTTGCGGGCCACGAGCGCGGTGAGCGCGGGCATCGTCACCAGCACCATTCCGGCCATGACCGCCTTGTGCGCCGCACTGATTCTGGGCGAACGGATGTCGGCGAAGGGAGTCGCCGGGATTGGACTGGCGGTGTTGGGTATCGGCGCGCTTAACCTTGGGACGGGCCTGGGGCCGGGTGCGGACACCGGCGATACGCTGGTCGGCAATGCACTGGTGTTCGGGGCGGTGGTGTCCGAAGCGCTTTACGGCGTCTTCGCCCGGCGGTTGGGCGGGCGGGTGGCACCGTTGGCGCTCGCCTTCGCGGCCAACCTGCTGTCGACCCTGATGATCGCTCCCTTCGCGCTCGCGGCCCTGGACGGGTTCGCCGCCGGGCCGGTACCGGTCTGGGTCTGGGCTCTGTTCGTGACGTCGGGGCTCGGCAGCCTGGTCGCGGTGGTACTCTGGATGCGGGGCGTGGTGCTGGTCGAGGCGAGCCGGGCAGGACTGTTCACCGGCCTGATTCCGGCGGCCGGGGTCGCCGCCGCCGTGATGGCGCTGGGCGAGCCGTTCACCCCGATCCATGCGGCCGGGATGGTCGCGGTCCTCCTGGGCCTTTTCCTCGGAACCCGCGCCACCTCCGGGCGGTCCGCCGTGTCCCCGGCGCCGGCGCCGGCATCGGACTGATCCGCAGGGCCCGGGCGTTCAGCGCTGGGCCGTCTGCGGCGGACGTATGTCGATCAGCGGCTGCGGTCCGGCGTCGTTCACGACGATGTACGGATTGCCCTGGGTGTCGGTCAGCGACACCGAGGCCGGACGGCCGTTCTGCTGGGTCTTCCACATCTGGTGGAGGGCCAGTGCGAACATCATGTGCGCCTCGTACCCGGCGAAGCGCATGAACTCCTCGGTCGGAAGGACGCGCAGACTGCCGTCGGCTTGGCGGGCCGCCTCGCGGGCCAGCCGGTAGCCCAGGCGTTCGCCGATACCGGCGGCAAGCTGGTCGAAGCCCTGTTGCAGGGATTGGAATCCCGCGTCCACCGTGCCGCCAAGCCTGCTTTGGGTCGTCCGGCGGGCAAGGTCGCCGTAGATCCAGCCCTCCTCGCCGGTGCGCAGGACACGCACGCCCACCCAGCCGCCTTCGCGCCGCAACTCCAGCAGGTCGTCGCCGCGCATGACCTGGCTGCGCACGGCCGCACTGTCCGACGGACCTGCGCGCAGGTTCACCCGCTCCCCTGTGATCTCCCAGACATCGCCCGGTGCAGCGGCCGCCCCCCTCCAGGGCGTGGCCGGCAGGGTGCCTGCAACCATGCCCGTGGCGATGGCCGCGATCAGCGTCGCTGTGCGCAAAGCCCTCATGCCCGCCTCCGATGGTCCCGTGGACAGGTCTCCACGAACAACAATCGGGGGCGGGCCGGGTTGCCCGCCATCCGGGCGGCCGGCTGCGGTTCTGCACCCTTGGAGCACGGCCGGATCCCGTGGATCGGGCCGTGCTCCATCTGCTTGTTTGATGGAGCCCGCAGTCGGTCCGTAATCCCGATGCCGGTCGGGCCTGCCTTGTGCTCCGGCCTACGGCCGGGTGGTGTTCAGGCGGACAGGCCCTGGTTCCCCATCTCGATGAACTTCTGGCGGCGGCGGGTCCTCAGGGTCCCGCCGTCCTGGCCATGCAGCTCCTCGAGCGCGTTCCACACCGCATCGCCGACGGATTTGAAGACCTGTGCCGAATCCCGGTGCGCGCCGCCGACCGGCTCGGGGATCACGCCGTCGATCACGGCCAGTTGCTTCAAATCCTGGGCGGTCAGGCGCAGGGCCGCGGCGGCGTCTTGTGCCATCTGCGGATTGCGCCAAAGGATCGAGGCGCAGCCCTCGGGCGAGATCACCGAATAGACGGCGTGCTCCAGCATCAGCACCCGGTCGGCCGTGGCGATCGCGATGGCGCCGCCCGATCCGCCCTCGCCGATGACCACCGAGACCATCGGGACTTCCAGCCGCAGACAGGTCTCGATGGACCTTGCGATGGCCTCGGCCTGTCCGCGTTCCTCGGCACCAACACCGGGATAGGCGCCCGCCGTATCGACCAGGGTGACGACCGGCAGCTTGAACCGGCCGGCCAACTGCATCAGGCGCTGCGCCTTGCGGTAGCCTTCGGGCTTCGCCATGCCGAAGTTGTGCCGGACGCGGGCTTCGGTGTCGCCGCCCTTCTCCTGCCCGATCACCACGCACGACCGGCCGCGGAACCGTCCGAGGCCACCCACGATGGCGCGGTCCTCGGCGAAGGCCCGGTCGCCGGCAAGCGGCGTGTAGTCCTCGATCAGCGCCTTGATGTAGTCGAGGGCATGCGGACGGTTCGGATGCCGTGCCACCTGCACCTTCTGCGCCGGCGTCAGTTTGGCATAGGTCGAATGCAGAAGCTTTTCGACCTTGGTCTGCAGCTTCGCGACCTCGTCGGCGATGTTCAGGTCGCCGGCGTCCGTCAGGTGACGCAGTTCCTCGATCTTGCTTTCGAGTTCGGCGATCGGTTTTTCAAATTCGAGAAAGGTCTGCATGGCCTTGCACGCGGGGAGAGCCCTTCGGCGGGCGGGCTCTTAGCACACGCACGGGAATGCGTCATGCAGGAATGCGATCGGACGGTGCCGGCGGCATCGGTGGAATGGATCGGCAATGGATCGAATTTTCCGTAATTTATTTCCGTAAGCGGCTTGCGCGTCCTGGGTACCCATGTTAGGCAGTGACACGAATGCCACGCGCAAAGGGTATTTGAATGCACACCATAGCGCGCAAGCTGGTGCTGATGATCGCCATCGTCGCGGGGGTCGTGTCCTTCGCCGGCAAGGCGCACGCGCTGGCCTGCGTGTTCTGGGCGCGCCAGCTGACCGACCTCGCCATTCAGGGGGACGCCTGGCAATGGTGGGACGGTGCCGCCGGCCGCTATGAGCGGACGAGCCAGCCGGCGGTCGGTTCGGTGCTGGTGTTCCAGCAGGCCCGCGAAATGCGCCGCGGCCACGTTTCCACCGTCAGCCGCCTTGTGGACAGCCGGACCGTCGAGGTCGACCACAGTTGGCTGAAGGACAACAAGCTGTACCGCGGCATGCGCGTCGTGGACGTGTCCGCCCGCAACGACTGGACCCGGGTGCGCGTGTGGCACCCGGGCATCAATGACCTGGGCACGACGGTCTATGCGACCTACGGCTTCGTGCATCCGGACCGGCCCCGCCGGGATCTGTTGCAGGTCGCCGTCCGCGAGAATGCCCCGATTCCGGTGGAACAGCGGTCGGTGGTGCCGTCCCAGCGGATCCAGCCCCAGATCCCCGTCCAGGCCCGGTCTTCGGCCCCCCGTGGCGAGAGTCGGGCAGTTCCGGCGGCGCAGCCCCGAAAAACCCGGGATTCCGCCGCAACCGGGGGGCGCTCCCAAACGGCGCCGGCCCGTCCGGTTGAGGCCGGTCGCGCACCCCAGGCTGCGACTGGAACGGCGCCGGCCCGTAATCCGGTCCGTGCACCACCCACCCCGAGCGCCGGCTCCAATTCCGGTGTGGCCGCCCGGGCGGACCAGTAAAAGGCATTAGGGTCGGGGGTACGGCTCGATCCGTTGAAAATCGGGCTGTGCTTTATTCGCTCGATGCCCCCCGGCGAAGCGAAGGGCAATGCGAAACGGGCCGCGCTGACGTCACAGCGCGGCCCGTTTCGTTCGGATTATCCTGGGACCCGGGCAATGCCCGAGTCTCGTCAATGGACGCTGACGGGCTCCAGGTCGTGCTGGCGGATGGTGGCGTCCGCCACCGCGCGATCGGCCAGGACGGTCAGCGGCGTGCCATCGGCCGCATGGATCGAGTACCCGGTCTGTCCATCGACCTGGACGGGTTTGATGTAGGCCATGACGTCCACGCCATAGGCGGCGAATGCCTGGGGCGAGAGTTGGCGGAGGGTGAGGGCCGTCGGGTTCATGTTCGTCGATCGCTCTGATGCGTTCGTGATCTGGTCGCGGTGGCTGTGGCTTGGAGTCGGCCTTCCGGCGGCCGGCTCACTCCCCCACGGGGGTGTTGGCCGTATCGCCACCGACGTCGATGGTGCGGGTGCCGACGGTGTCGTTTCCGGCCGCCGTACGAATTTTGACCTGTCGGATCTTGGGTTCGGGCTGCGGCCGGGTCAGGTCGATATGGAGGAGGCCGTTGTCGAGCGTCGCCCCCAGCACCTCGATCCCCTCGGCCAGCACGAAGCTGCGCTGGAACTGGCGCGCGGCGATTCCGCGGTGCAGGAACACCCGGCTTTTGTCATCCTGCTGCCGTCCGCGGACGACGAGCTGGCTGTCCTCGATCTGGATCGACAGGTCGTCGGACGTGAAGCCGGCGACCGCAAGCGTGATCCGCAGGCCGGAGTCGCCGATCTGTTCGATGTTGTACGGCGGATATCCGTCCACGGACGCCTTGGAAATCCTGTCCAGTGTCCGCTCGAACTGGTCGAATCCAAGCAGCAGCGGACTGTTGAACAGGGGCAGGCGGGTCGTCATGCGCAGCCTCCTCTTGCGAGCGAGATGCGGGGCCTTCGGGCGGCACCCAAGCCGACGGCCCGGACATCCGGCACCGCCATATCAATAATTGGTCAGTCATAACATGCGATCAAGGGTGCGCGCGTGCGCCGCGGCCAGCCCCGCGCGTCGTGCCCGCTCGCACGATGCGGCGGGCTGGCGTATACCTTTGGATTAGACATGACGCACCTCACACACCTCGTCGTCGCACTCGTCTATGCCGCCGTCGCCCTCGCCGTCGCGACGACGCTGCCCTATGCCGCGCCGGAGGTGACCCGCGGCGAGGCGCTGCTGTGGGGTGGGCTGGTCCTGGTCGCCGCATTCTCCGTGCACAATGCGGTTGCCCGCATTCTGCGCGAACGCGACCTGGCCCGGCACATTGCCCTTGATCGCGCGGCCATGCGCCATATGGAGCAGCAGATCGTGGCCCTGGGCGGCCGTCCGCAGGGCGAGGCCGGGCCCGACCTGACCACCGTGCTGGCCGAAATGAAGCTGCTGAAGTCCCTTGTCGGCCAGTTGGCCAACGGACTGACGGTGCAGGCCCCGGTGTCCGCTGCGCCGGAGCCCGAGCCGATGCCGTCGCTCCGCCGCACGCAGGCCCAGCGCATTGCAGGCGACGAGCGGGCGGTGCTCGATGTGGTCCGCGAGGCGCTGCAGAAGGACGGGGTGGACATCTTCCTCCAACCCATTGTCAGCCTGCCCCAGCGCAAGGTGCGGTTCTACGAGGTGATGAGCCGCGTCCGTGCACCGGACGGCAGCCATCTGCTGCCCGAACAATACATGCCCATCGCCGCCAAGGCCGGGTTGGGGGCCGCCATCGACGATCTGTTGCTGTTCCGCAGCGTCCGGCTGGTCAAGGAGACGGAAAGGCGCCAGCACTCCATCGGCTTCTTCGTGAACGTCTCGTCGGCGACCCTGTCCGATACCCGGTTCATGAACGAATTCGCCGACTATCTGGCGGAGAACGGCAGCCTGGGATCGAAGCTGACCTTCGAGGTCGCCCAGCGCGACGCGCAGTCCGGCCTTCTGGAGACCGAAAGCGCCCGGCGCCTGTCGCGTCTGGGCTGCCGCTTCTCGATGAACAAGGTGGACAGCTTCAACATCGATCCGGCCAAGCTGTACAGGCTGGACGTCCGCTACCTGAAGCTGGACAGCACCGTCCTGATGGCGATTGCCAGACGTCCGAACGGACGGGACAACATCATCCAGCTGAAGAAGCTGGTGGAAAGCCAGCCGATCGACATCGTGGTCGAGCGGATCGAGACCGAGCCCCAGTTGATCGAACTGCTGGACCTCTCGATCGACTACGGGCAGGGCCCCCTGTTCGGCGAACCGCGCCTGTCCAAGGCCGCCAACCCCGGCAACCCCGTCACCTGAACCGCCGGAACCCCGATGGCAGAGACCCCGCCCATCCTGACCGGCTTGTCCGGGACCGCCGACCGCTACGACGGCTTCATCCTGGATCTTTGGGGCGTGCTGCACGACGGTGTGCGCGCCTATCCCGGCGCGGCCGATGCGTTGGCGCGGCTCAAGGCCGGTGCCAAGCGGATCGTCCTGCTGTCCAATTCCCCCGGGCGCCGCCGGTTGGTCGCGGACAAGATGGCGGGCATGGGCATCGGCCCGGACCTTTACGACCATCTGGTGACGTCGGGCGAGGTGACGTTCGAGGCGTTGCGCGATCGGGACGATCCGTTCCACGCCGCCCTCGGCCGGCGCTGCTTTCTGATCGGCACCCGGCATGACCGGCACCTGCTGGAGGGGCTCGACGGGGTGGACCCGGTGGACGAGCCCGCCGGGGCCGACTTCGTCCTGGTCACCGGTGCCCACCGCCACGACAGCCGGGTCGAGGATTACGAGGACTGCCTGGCCGCCTGCGCGGCCCGCGGGCTTCCGATGGTTTGCGCCAATCCCGACCTGATCGTCATGGTCGGCTCCCGCGACATGGCCATCTGCGCGGGCGCCCTGGCCCGCCGGTACGAGGAGATGGGGGGGCGGGTGGCCTATCACGGCAAGCCGCATCCGCCGGTCTACCGGCGCTGCCTGGATCTGATGGGCAACCCCGATGCAAGGCGTGTGCTGGCGGTTGGCGACAGCCTGCGGACGGATGTGCAGGGTGCCGCGCGCGCCGGGCTGGATGCCGCCTTCACCGCCTGCGGTATCCACCGCGAGGAGCTGGGCACATTGGGGGGCGGTGCGCCCGAACCCGCCAGGGTCGCGGCTTTGCTGGCCGATGCGCCGTACCGGCCCACGTGGATCCTGCCGGACTTCCGATGGTAGCCCGGCGCTTCCTGCGGCGTTCCCCGGCCGCCGGAGCGAAATCCGGCGCAAGGCCGGTCGCCGGAACCCCGGCGGGCGACGGCCAGCCCGACATTGATTGGCCCTTCCTGGTCAATCCGGCGCCCCCACCGGTTCCCGCGTCCGCACCGGTTCCCCGCCCAAGGGTGATGCGGCGGCCTGTGCGTCGCCAGCCCTGGCTGGCGGCCGCCCTGTCCTTCGTCTCGCCGGGGACGGGGCAGCTCTACAACGGCGACGTCACCGGGGCGGCGGGCTTTTTCACGGCCAATGCGCTGCTCCTGGCCGCGGGCATGGCGCTCATCCATGGGACCCAGCCGCAACTGTCCTGGCTGCTGGCCTTCTTCGCCCTGGTCCTGGTTCAGATCGGGTTCCAGGCAACGGCGGCCCTGTTCGCCCACCGGACGGCGCAGCGCGTCGAAATCCTGGCGTTCGGGCTGTTCCAGCGGCCGTGGATCTACGGGGTGGCGGTCGCCGCCGCGGTGGGGTTGCAGGTGTTGGCGACGGACGTCGACCGCTGGAAAGGGTGCGGCGACGATGCCGGCTGCACCGGCCTCGGCTTTGTCATGGGGTCGGCCAGCATGGAGCCGTTCCTGGCCAAGGGCGAACATGTTCTGGCCGAGCCCGGTGCCTTCCGGGGGCATGTGCCGGTCCCGGGCGACGTGGTGGTCTACCGCCGGCCGATGGACGGTGTGCCGACGGATTTCGTGCACCGGGTCGTGGCCGTGGCCGGCGACCGCGTGCAGATGCGCGACGGACGGCTGTATCTGAACGGGGTCATTGTCGCACGCGAACCGGCGGGGACGATCGAGCTGGAGGTGGCAGGCGCACGCGTCGCCTTTCAGCGCCATATCGAGATGCTGCCCAATGGCCGGCGGTACACGATCCTGGAGCGGTCCGACCGCGACGCCTTCGACAACACGGCCGCCATCGTGGTGCCGCCGGGTCATGTGTACGTGCTGGGTGACAACCGCGACCTCTCCATCGACAGCCGGGCACGTCAGATCGGTCCGGTCCCGCTTTCCGGGGTCGGGGCCCGCCCGCGCATGGTGTACTGGGGTCCGACCTGGTCGCGGATCGGGACGATGCTCGCGCCGTCCCCCTGAGGGTCGGAAACGGAGGGGGCGGAAACGGCGTCCCGAAGCCCGTCCCTACACGCACCGCCCGCCGTCGATCTCGAACGCGGTGCCGGTGATGAACGCCCCTTCGTCGGAGGCGAGGAACAGGGCCGCGTTGGCGATGTCGTCGGGCGTGCTCATGCGGCCCAGCGGAATGGTCTTCAGGAACGCCTCGCGCTTTTCCGGGGTGTCGCCGCCCATGAAGTCGGCCGTCATGCCGGTCTGGCCCAGCACCGGACACAGCGCGTTCACCCGGATGTTCAGCGGCGCCAGTTCCACCGCCATGGACTTGGCGATGGTGATGGCGGCCCCCTTGGACCCGTTGTACCAGGTCAGCCCCGGCCGCGGCCGCAGGCCGGCGGTGCTCGCCGTGATGATGAAGGACCCGCCGCCGCGCGCCTGGATGGCCGGTACCGCATGCCGTGCCGCGAAGAAGAGTTGCTTCACGTTGACGGCGTGGATGCGGTCGAACTCGTCCTCGGTGACCTCCTGCATCGGCTTGTTGCGGTGGGTCCACCCGGCGTTGGCCACGAAGATGTCCAGGCCGCCGAACGTCGCCACTGCCGCGTCCACCAGCCCTTTGACCTCGGCGTCCCGAGTCACGTCGGCACGCGCATAGGCCGCCCGCCCGCCGGCGCCGAGGATGGCTTCGGCGACGCGTGTGCCCGCCGCGTCGTTCACGTCGTTGACCACCACGGCCGCCCCTTCGCGGGCGAAGGTCCGGGCAATCCCCTCGCCGAACCCCGAGCCCGCACCCGTGATGACCGCCACCTTGCCGTTCAGCCGCATCCCCCGTCCCCCTGGGTTTGGTCCGCTTCGCCGCTTTCCGGCCTATCCATGCCGGATGGCGATGGTTTTGGTCACCGTGAACCCGTCCAGGGCTTCGAAGCCTTTTTCGCGGCCGAAGCCCGATCGCTTGTAGCCGCCGAAGGGCAATTCCACCCCGCCGCCGGCACCGTAGTTGTTCACGAACACCTGGCCCGCCTTGATCCTGCGCGCCAGTCGCATCTGACGGGCGCCGTCCCGCGTCCAAATGCCGGCGACCAGACCGTATTCGGTGCCGTTGGCGAGGGCGACGGCCTCGTCCTCGTCGCGGAAGCGCAGCGCGGCGAGCACCGGGCCGAACACCTCCTCCTGCGCCAGCGGATGGTCCGGCGGCACGTCGCCGACCAGCGTCGGCGCAACGTAGAAACCACCCGGTGGGGCATTGGGGGCGATCCGGCCTTCGCCCAGAACCGGCAGCCCGTCCGTCCGGGCGCGGTCCAGGAACCCGCGGACGCGGGCCTGCTGGCGGGCGTTGATGATCGGCCCCAGGTCGAGGTCCATTTCGGCGCTGCCGCAGCGAAGGGCGCGGAACCGGTCCGCCACACGGCCCACCACCTCGTCGTAGACGGTGTCCTGGACCAGCAGGCGGCTGCCGGCCGAACAGGTCTGGCCGGCGTTCTGGATGATGGCGCCGACCAGGAAGGGCAGCGCCGCGTCGATGTCGGCGTCGGCGAAGACGACCTGGGGGGACTTGCCGCCCAGTTCCATCGTCACCGGGCGGTTGTTGCGGGCCGCGGCGGCCTGCACGGCGGCACCCGTGCCGGGGGACCCGGTGAAGCTGATGTGGTCGATGCCCGGATGGCCGGCCAGTGCGGCCCCGGCCTCGTGCCCGTAGCCCGGGACCACGTTGACGGCACCCGGCGGGAAGCCGGCGGCCAAGGCCATTTCCGCCACCTTGAGCACGGTCAGGCAGGCATCCTCCGCCGGTTTGACCACCGCCGCATTGCCGGCGGCCAGCGCCCCGCCCAGCGACCGGCCGAGGATCTGCGCGGGATAGTTCCAGGGGATGATGTGTCCCGTGACGCCGTGCGGTTCCTTGACGGTCAGGACCGTGTAGCCGTCCAGGTACGGGATGGTCTGGCCGTGGTGCTTGTCGGCGGCACCCCCGTAGAATTCGAAGTACCGGGCGAGTGCGGTGATGTCGGCCCGCGCCTGCCGCATCGGCTTGCCGGTATCGGCGGCCTCGAACCGGGCCAGCGTTTCGTGGGCGTCTTCGACGGCACGGGACAGGCGCATCAGCAGCCGTCCCCGCTCGACCGCCGACATCCGGCCCCAGGCGCCGTCCATGGCCGCCCGCGCCGCCGCCACCGCCCGGTCCACATCCTCGGCCAGTCCGCGGCC
Organism: Azospirillaceae bacterium; assembly: GCA_035645145.1. Classification (GTDB taxonomy): domain Bacteria; phylum Pseudomonadota; class Alphaproteobacteria; order Azospirillales; family Azospirillaceae; genus CANGXM01. Next base: position 233,350 of record DASQNC010000071.1, read on the forward strand.
GATCTCGGTGAAGGCCTGCCCGTCGGACGGGTTCACGACGGGGATCGTTCCGCCGGCCGCCGGTCGCCATGCGCCCGCCACCAGGATTCCGTTGTTCGGTGCCTGGATCCCCATCGCTCCCTCCCCGGTTCCTTGCCGGAGATGCTAGCCGTCCCCCGGCGGATGTGGGAAGGGGCGGCATGGCGGGCGGCTGTCCGGCATCCGCGATTGGCTCCGCGCCGCACCCTCATCGGAAAGGGTTGTTTGCCCGACCCGGAGCCCTCCTGCATCCTTGCCCCGACGCCCCATCCGGCAAGCTCCCTGCGACAGTGCAGAGACGGACCGAATGCCCATCCGGCTTTCCTATATGACGGTCGATGTTTTCACCGACCGGCCGTTCGGCGGCAATCCGCTTGCCGTGTTCACCGATCCGCAGGGTCTGGACGACACCACGATGCGGCGGCTGGCGAACGAGCTGAACCTCAGCGAAACGGTGTTCCTGCTTCCGCCCGAGACCCCGGAGGGCACGCGCAAGGTCCGCATCTTCACGCCGGCGTCCGAATTACCGTTCGCCGGCCATCCGACCGTCGGCGCCGCCGTGGTGCTGGCACAGTCGGGTGCGCTGCCCGAACTCAACGACCATGGTCTTGCGGACATCGTCTTCGAAGAAGGGGTCGGACCGGTTCGCGTCCGCGTCGAGCGCCGGGACGGCGGGTTGACCGCCGCCACCCTGACGGCGGCCCGTCTTCCCGAGCGGGTTGGAACCGGTGTCGATCACGAAACGCTGGCGGCCCTGCTCGGTCTGCCGGTCGACGCGCTGGAAACCCGCGTCGCGGCCGGCGGCTACAGCGCCGGTGTCCCGTTCCTCTTCATTCCGGTCCGGGATGCGCAAGCCCTCGGCCGCATCCGGTTCGATGCCGGTGTGTGGCGGGACACCTTCGCCAAACTCGCGGCACCGCACATCTATGCCGTGACCATGGCCGATTGGCGGAACGGGCGCACCATCGCGTCGCGGATGTTCGCGCCGGCGATGGGGATCGTGGAGGATCCCGCCACCGGCGGTGCGGCGGCGGCCTTGGCCGGCTTCCTGAGCGACCACCAGACGCTGGCGGATGGCACCGCCGCATGGACCGTGCACCAAGGCGAACACATGGGCCGGCCGAGCACCATCGAACTCGCGGTGGACATCGCCGCCGGCCGTGCCACGGCCGTTCGGGTCGGCGGCACCGCCGTGGCAATGAGCGAGGGCACCTTTGTGCTGCACCGCTGACGCGGGCGGGACTTCCGGCGCGACGGTGCACGGGGCTGGGATGGCGGCTGGTCAGTGACGGACGCCGTTCCACACCCAGCCGGTGACGATGTCCTGGGCGAGGGGGGCCGGGACTTCGGGGTGGTGCCAACGGTAGATGGTCACCGCCGCTTCGAACGCGTAGCGGTCCGGTTCGCCCTTGGACCGCATTTCGGCATAGGCGCGGCGCACGGCGGCTTGGCAGGCGTCGCCCTGGTCGCAGGGGCCGCGGCCGCAGTACCGCACATCGTCGCCGGTCGGCTTTCGCGGCGCCATCAGCCGGCCCCGGGCCCGTCCTTGCGGCGGCGGACCCCGTAGAGTTCCAGCCGGTGCCCGACCAGATCGTAGCCCAGCTCGGCCGCGATCCGTTCCTTCAGCTCCTCAAGCTCGGCATTCTGGAACTCGATCACCTCGCCGGTGTGGAGGTCGATCAGGTGGTGGTGGTGTTCCTCGCGGTTTTCCTCGTACCGGGCGCGGCCATCGCCGAAGTCCAGCCGTTCGATGACGTTGGCTTCCTCGAACAGCTTCATCGTCCGGTAGACGGTGGCGATCGAGATCTTCGGGTCGATCCGCTGGGCGCGATGGTAGACCTGCTCCACATCGGGGTGGTCGGTGGCCTCCGACAGGACGCGGCTGATGATGCGTCGCTGCTCGGTCATTTTCAGACCCTTCGCGACGCAGAGCTGTTCGAGACGCGATGACATGCGGCCGACCCTCCGACGGTTCCGGCGGCAATTGATAACGGTTCGCAGGTGTTCTGTCCATGGAACCGGCCCATGGAACCGGGGCGCGCGGGGCCGGTTGGATCCCCCCGACCGGCTCTCGCGCGGCGCCATGAACATTTTCTTCCTGGATCCTGATCCCGAACGGGCGGCGCAGCTCCAGGCCGACAAGCATCTCGGCAAGGTCGGCATCCTGGAGTGCGGGCAGATGCTGGCCTCCGCCATCCGCCGGCACACCGGAAACCCCGAGTTCAAGTGGGGCTACCGCCACCACCCGATGACGCTTTGGGTCGGCGACACGCACCGGAACTTCCTGTTCACGCTGGTCTACGCCAAAGCATCGGCGCGGGAATGGGAGTACCGGTTCGGCAAGCCCCATGCCGGCGCCCTGCGGCTGCCCACGTACGAGGCGCACGCCCACGTCATCCCGGACGGCCCGCTCACCGTTCCGCCGCTCTGCATGCCCGACGAACACAAGCGCGGCGACCCCGTCGAGAGCTACCGGACCTATTACCGCCAAGCCAAGCGGGCCATGGCGCGCTGGACCCGCCGCGACGAACCGGCCTTCATGGGGGCCGACCACCGGGAACGCACACCCATGGACAAGGATCCCGTGGCGCCGGCCTGAACGGTCCACGCGGATGCGGGGTCATGTCATGACCAAACTGCTGTCGACCCTGGCCCTTGTGCCCGCCCTTCTCGCCGGGCCGGGATGGGCGGCCGACCTGACCGTCCGGATCGAAGGCGTGCGGTCGGCGACCGGCAATGTGGTGGTCTGCCTGTGGGACGCGCCGGCCACCTTCCCCGACTGCGGGCGCAGCCAACCGGTCCAGGTGCGGAGCCTGCCCGCCGCCGAAGGGACGGTCGCCGTGCGCTTCCCCGGCCTTCCACCCGGCACCTATGCGGTTTCCGTCCTTCATGACGAGAACGGCAACAACCGCATGGACACCAATTTCCTGGGCATCCCGCGCGAGGGGTTCGGGGCGTCCAACCTGGACCGCCTGCCCAGGGCCGCGGCGCCGACCTTCGACGACGCTCGGTTCGAGTTGCGCGGCGACGGCACGGTGACCGCGTGGATGCTCTATCCCTGAACGTCCTTCCCCCGCCCGGGCCGCCCGATCAGCATGCGGATCAGGCGCTCCGTTCCAGGTCCGTAGGGCGGGGCGGCGAGGCGCGACAGGCTCCACCGCGCCTGGCGGACATGGCCCCGCATGTTGGAAAAGGTCAGGAACCCGGCCTCGCCGTGGTACCGGCCGAACCCCGATCCGCCGACACCTCCGAACGGCAGGCCGTCCATGGCGGCGTGGGCGATGGTGCCGTTCACCACCAGGGCGCCCGACACGGTGCCGTCCAGAAGCCGGGCCTCGGCCGCGCGGTCGTCCGAGAACAGGTAGATCGCCAGCGGCGCGGCGCGTGCGCGGACCCAGGCGATCGCCGCGTCCAGGTCGGGGACCGCGACCACGGGCAGGACCGGCCCGAACACCTCTTCGTGCAGCAGCGCGGCGCCGGGCGGCGGGTCGGGGGCCAGGGCCAGTGGGCGCCGCCGGCCTGTCCCGGTGCCCGCCCCGGTGCCGAAGGGGGCCACCCGCGCGCCCTCGACGAGACCGTCCAGGCGGGCGGCATGCCGGTCCGAGGCGATGGCCGTCCCCAGGCCGTCCGGGTAGTGCCGGGCATGGGCCGCCCGCGCGGCATCGCAAAACGCCTGCGCATCGCGCCCCACCACCAGCACCGTGTCCGGTGCGACGCAGGTCTGGCCCGCGTTGAACCCCTTGCCCAGTACGATTTCACGCGCGGCGGCGGCCGGATCGGCATCGGGCATGACGATGGCGGGGCACTTGCCGCCGAGCTCCAGCGTCACGGGCGTCAGGTTTTCCGCCGCCGCGCGCATCACCGAACGTCCGGTGGCCGCGGACCCGGTGAACAGGAGATGGTCGAAGGGCTGGCGCGAAAAGGCGGCGGCCACATCCGGCCCGCCCAGGACGGTCCGCGCCACCGAGGGGCCGAGGGCGGCATCCAGAAGCCCGGACAGGATTTCGGCGGTGCGCGGCGTCGCTTCCGACGGCTTGACGGCCACGCGGTTCCCGGCCGCCAGGGCCGAGACGACGGGCGACAGCGCCAACTGCGCCGGATAGTTCCAGGGCGACAGGATGCCGACGACCCCCAGCGGCTGCGGCACGATGCGCACGGCGCTGGGCCAGAACGGCAGGCCGGCCGACACCCGGCGCGGTCGCGCCCAGCGGGCCACATGGCGGCGGGCGTGGCGGATGGCGTTGACCACCACCAGCACCTCCGCGGCCAACGTCTCCATCGGCTCGCGTCCACCGAAGTCGGCGTCCACCGCGCGCACCATCGCGTCCTGGCGCCGGATCAGGGCGTGCTCCAGCCGGCGCAGCAGATCCTTGCGGGCGGTCACGTCCAACCGGCCGTCGCGCGCCTCCGCCGCGCGCAGGGCATCCAGCGCCTCCTTGGCGGGATCCAGGTCCTGCCGGGGCCGGGCGGTCATCGGCCGTCCTGCCCCCGGGGATCGCCCAGTGCCGTCAGGTCCACGGGCGCGAACCGCGCGTGGGTTTCGGGGGCCCCGGTCTCCTCGACCCGGACCGGGCGCCACGCGGCGATGCGGCCGATCGTGTCCCGGACCAGGCTTTCGGGCGCGGATGCCCCCGCCGTGACGCCCAGGATGCCGATGCCTTCCACGAACGCGCGGGGCAGGTCGGACGGCTCCTCGACCAGCAGGGCAGGGCGGTTGCAGGCTTCCGCGACCTCGCGCAGGCGGTTGCTGTTGGAACTGTTGCGCGCGCCGCAGACCACAATGCGGTCGGCCCGTTCGGCCAGCATCCGGACGGCGGCCTGGCGGTTCTGGGTGGCGTAGCAGATGGTCCGGGTGTCCGGACCGACAATGGCGGGGAAGCGCGTCTTCAACGCGGCGATGATCACGCGCGTGTCGTCCACCGACAAGGTGGTCTGCACCACATAGGCCAGGCGTCCGGGGTCGTGCACGTTCAGGTCCGCGACCTCCTCGACGTCTCCGACCACATGCACCGTGCCGCCTCCGTCCGGGGCCACCTGGCCCAGGGTCCCCTCGACCTCGGGGTGGCCCCTGTGGCCGATCACGATCAGCTCGCGCCCGGCGCGCACATGCCGTGCGCCTTCCACGTGCACCCGTCGGACCAGGGGGCAGGTCGCGTCCACCGTTCGCAGATTTCGCGCCGCGGCCGTGGTCTCGACCGAGCGGGGCACGCCATGCGCGCTGAAGACGACGACGGCCCCGTCCGGCACTTGGTCCAACTCCTGGACCGTGCGTGCGCCTTTGGCGGTCAAGCCGTCGACAACGCGCCGGTTGTGCACGATCTCGTGCCGGACGTAGACCGGGCGACGGCTGCTGTCGACGGCCCCTTCGACCGCCGCGATGGCGCGCTCGACCCCGGCGCAGAAGCCGCGCGGGTTCGCCAGCAGGACGAGAAGCGGCCCTTCGGCCGGCGGGTGTGCGGCGGATGGCTGGCCGGACGTCGGTGTGGTCATCGGATCATCCTGCGTCGCGGTCCGGATCGTCGGCGAAGGGATTGCCGGGACGGCGGCGGGCGTCCACGGGGCGGTGTCCGCCACCCGGCACCGGCAGCCCCATCGCCCGGCCACCGGTCCGGCCCGGTGCGAGCATCCGGCCGGCCGCCGCGAACCCCGTGGCGGCGGCCGCCTCGATGGTTGCCGGCAGGTCCGGCGCCAACCAGTCGCCGGCCAACGCCAGATTGGAGAGGGGCTGCGGCGGCGGTCGCGGAATGGGGCCGGCCGCCTGGCGGATCGTCGCCCGCTTCTCGCGCACGATCCGGGCAGGGGGCGGTGCGGCCGGCAGATCGCTCCCGTCGCGGCCGACGCCGACGGCACGGGCGGCGGCGCGGACGTCCGCCCAGGCTTCGGCCGCCAGCGTGTCCGCATCGCGGCTTTCGGCGAAACGGGCGGCGGAAATGGTGACGCCGACGCGGCCGGGACGGAACAGCGCCCATTGGACGATGCCGCCGACCATTCCGACGAAACGCACGGGACCGCGGGTGTCCAACGGGTAATGCAGGTTCACGATCGGCTCGTGCGCGTCGGGGACGTCCAGGCGCGGCAGCAGACGGGCCACCGCCCAGGGCGGCAGCGCCAGCACCACCCGGTCGTCCGGGCCGAGCAGCACCGCCCGGTGTCCGAAATCCAGCGCCCGCGCCCGGGTGCCGTCCTGTTCGACCGCGCGCAGCCGGGTCCGCAGGCAGATTTCCGCCCCCAGCGCCTCCAGCCGGCGCAGGGCCGGATCCACCAGATCGGGCCCCAGCCCGTGCCGGGCGACCAGGACATTCGCCCCGCCGGGGGCCATCATCCGACGCAGGACCGTGCCGAGCAGGCGCGAGGACGCGACCTCGACCGGGGTGTTCAACACGGCGACCGCCAAGGGTTCCACCACCAGATCGCGCAAGGCGCCGGTTCCAACCAGATCGGCGACCGGACGGTCGCGGCCCGGCAGGGTCAGGTGGACCAGACGTGCAAAGTCGCGCAGGCCGATGCCGGGCGGGCGGCGGCGCGGGTCCAGCCAAGCCATCGGCGATGGTGCGACCCGGGCGAACGCGCCGGTGCGCACGTCCACGACGGGCAGTCCGTCCGGTTCCGGCTCCACCCAGCCGCCACGGGCGCCGACCATCTCCAACAGCGCCAGGGCGTGGCGGTTGGCCCGCATCAGCACATGGGTGCCGTTGTCGTGCCGGTCCCCCTCGGGCGCGTCCACCGCCCGGCACCGGCCGCCGGCCTGCGGTGCGGCCTCGTAAAGGGTGGTCGGCCATCCCCGCGATGCGGCGGACAGCGCAGCGGCCAGCCCGGCCACGCCGGCCCCCACCACATGCAGCCGTCCGCCGGCCGGTCCGGCCATCCTGGACCCGGTTTGCGTCATGCCGACCCCCGTTGCGTCCGCAGGATCAGGCGCAGCTTGTCCGAGCGCGTCAGCCGGGCGGAGATGCGCCGGTCCTCCCACCCGCGGGCGCGCAGCCGGTGCAGCACCTGCCGGTAGGCCTCCATCATCAGGACCGCGGGCGCCAACCGGCGGCGGTCGAGCCCCGCCAGGGCACGGTCGGCCTGGTCGAAGCCCGCCGCGGCTTCATCCGCCAGCCATCGGCATGCTTCCACGAAGCGCGCCGTGCCGACCAGGGCCGTGGCGGGACCGTCGGGCACCCCGTCCGGTCCCGCCAGACGGGACAGCGGCACGTACAGCCGGTCCCGTCCCGCGTCCTCGTCGATGTCGCGCAGGATGTTGACAAGCTGCAGCGTTCGGCCGAGCCCCAGGGCGAATGCCTCGGCCTCGGGAGCGCCGAAGATGCGGATGGACAGGACGCCGACCGCCCCCGCCACGCGGCGGCAGTAGAGGTCGAGCGCGGCGTCGTCGTCCAGGCGCACGCGGTCGGCGGCATCGGTCGCCATCCCGTCCAAAAGGGCGTGGAATTCCGCCACGGGCAGGCCGAATTGGCGGGTGGCCCAGGCGAGTTCGCGCCCGACCGGAGTGCGGGGGGGAATCCGGGGATCGCCGGTCTGGATCCGCTCCACCTCGCGCCGCCAATCGTCCAGGAAGCGCCGCTTTTCCTGGAACGGTGCGGCGCCGTCCGCGGCATCGTCGATCAGCCGGCAGAAGGCATAGACGGCGTGGATGGCGCGGCAGGGTTCGGCGGTGAGGCGCGACATCCCCAACCGGAAGGACGAGCCGGACCGCACCACCACGGCCCGTGCCACCGCCGCGTCGGTTGGTCCGCGCCAGCCGGCCAGAACCCGGACCCCGGCCACGAAGGCCCGGGCGAAGTCCGCTTTCGACAGTGCCACCCGGCGTTCCACCGGGTCGGCCGCCCGCAGGCGTGCGCACAGGCGGCGTGCGAGTGCCAGCGTGGTGGCCGTTTCCGCGGCAAGGCGGCGGCTGCGCAGACGGCCGGGCAGGCATTCGGCTTGCCCGATCAGAAGCTCGACCTGGTCCAGGGCCGCATCCAGGATGGCGCGCCGTCCGGGGTTGGGGGCAGGGCCGAAGAACGCGGTTTCGCCGCCGGCCCGTTCCATCCAGGGGACCGGCAGGTACACGCGGTCCAGCTCCGCCCGGTCCCGTTGCAGATCCTGCAGGTGGTTCAGGATCTGCAACGCCGTGCACAGTGCGTCCGCCGGACCCTCGGCCCCCACGTCCTCCCCGTGCAGGCGTAGCAGCAGGCGGCCCACCGGGTTCGCCGACCGCTCGCAATAGGCCGTCAGCTCCGCCCAATCGGCATAGCGCCGCTTCACCGCGTCCTGGCGGAAGGCCTCCAGCAGGCGCCGTGCTTCCGCCGCACCGGCGCCGAAGCGCCGGTCGACCGCCGCCAGGTCGGCGGCGACGGGCACGGCCGGATCGGCGGCGGCCAGGGCCCGTTCCATCGCGTCCAGGCGGGCCAGCTTCTCGGCGGGCGGCAGGGCCGGGTGGTCGGCGATGTCGTCCGCGGCCCGCGCGAAGCGGTAGAAGGCCAGGACCGCCGGGCGCAGGTGCGGTGCGACCATCCGCGAGGCCACGGGGAAGTTTTCGCCCGTGTGGTCCTTGGTGGGGGCGACCCGTGTGTCGCTCGCAGGCTCGGCCGTTTTGTCCACGGGACCAGGGATAGCGGTGTAGGCCCGGCCTTTCCACCCCCGCCGCCGGCCCGGGGCCAAAAGCGCCGCCCATTGGATTGCCAGACCGGTCGCCACGATGGCGGGATGCAGGGGCACGGTCCACCCGTCCTCGCGCGTGCGAAGGGTCACGGCGGCCCGGAAACCCAGGGACAGGGCCAGGGCCAGCAGGGTGGTCCCGGTCACCGCCTCCCCCGCCGGCGCCAACCCGGCTAGGCTCGCCGCCACCAGCGCCGGTGGCAACAGGTGGCCGCCGGCCAGCAGGACGGTCCAGACCGGAAGGCCCGCCCACGTCGCCATGCCCTCCCGCGCATTGCGCCCGAACCCGTGCCAGGCATCGCGGAAGCCGGTGTACATGCGGCAGGTCGCCAGATCGGCTCCGGCCACCAGATCGGTGCGGAAACCGGCCGCCCGCATGCGTCGGCACAGTTTGAGGCCATCGTGGAACGTGCCGCGGATGGCGGCATGTCCACCGGCGGCGAAATAGGCATCCCGGCGCACGAGCATCAGTTGGCCGCAGGCGGCGCCGAAACCGGGCAGCCCGGACAGGCGCATGAACAGGGCCGGGAAATAGCCCAGGATCAGCGTGTTGATCATGGGGACGGTCAGGCGCTCGCCGAGCGACCCGGTGCGTTGGCGGGGAACGCCGCTGACGAAGTCGGCGCGTGTCCGCTCGGCCTGCGCCAGGAGGCGGGCCGCCGCATCCGGCCCGATCCGCACGTCGGCGTCGATGAACAGCAGGTGCGTGCCCCGGGCCCGCTGCGCCAGGGACCAGCAGGCATGGGCCTTGCCCGCCCAGCCCGGCGGCAGCGGCGGTGCCCGCTCAAGCCGGACGCGCCCCGGATCGCGCGCCACGATGCCGGCGACGATCGCCGCCGTCCGGTCGGTGGAGGCGTCGTCCATCACCACCACCTCGAACGGCACGCCCCGGGTCGCCAGGGCGGCCTCCACCGCGGCGGCGATGTTGGCCTCCTCGTTGCGGGCGGGGATCAGGATGGACACGCGCGCATCCGCGGGCACCGATCCCGGCCGCGGCGTCCGCAGCAGGATCAGGTTCAGGGCCGCCATCGCAGCCGGCAGTGCCGCCAGGACGAGGGCGGCTGTGGCCAATGTCCCGATCATGGCGGCAGCCCCGCGTCCGGGGCGTGCCCCGGTTCGAAACGGCGACCGCTCAGCGCGGCGTTCACACGGCGCCAAACATCGTACACGCCGCCCACGCCCCGCCGGCCGGCCAGGATGGTCCGGAACCGGTCGGGGTCGCGGGTGCGGGCGTCGACGGCCAGCCGGTCCATGGTCTGCGAGAGGGCGGTTTCCAGTTTCCCCAGCCGCGCCTTGCGCTCCAGGGCCGCGAGCGCCGTCCCGGGGATGGGCGGGCCGAACGCCACCAGCGCCTCGGCCCCCCGCTCGGTCCAGAACCCGTACTCGATGGCGAGCGGCAGGAACAATGCGTCGGGCGCGATCCCCGGCAGATGGGCGATCCCGGGCCTGAGGCCCAGCGGCCGGTCGCGCACGTCGGCGAACCGGCCCTGCGCGGCCACCCACAGGATGCGGTCGGGCGCGGCCAGGATGTCCTGCGCGGCCGCCAGGAACCGGACCCCGCCCGACGGTGCGCCCGGTTCCACCCCGAACACCCCGATCCGCTCGAAGAACGGGTATTTGCGCAGCATGGCGGCATCCATCGGGCCGAACCCGGCGTGGGCCGGGAACATGCGGCAAGACAGGAGCACATAGACCGCCGCGTCCCACCAGGACGGGTGGTTGCTGTAGACGACCAGCGGGCCGGCCCCCGTTGGCACCAGGGGCGGCACCAGGGGCGGCACCAGGGGCGGCACCGCGGGTTCGCCCCAGCGGGCGATCCGCAGGGCGTTCATGTGGCGGACGAAGTAGTGGGCGAACCAGTGCCCGAAGAACCGCACCAGCGCGGGCGACCGGCGTGCCGTCGGATGGACCCCGGTGGCATGCCGCGGGATCGCGCCGGTCCGGGTCATGTGCGCCCCTGCATCCGGCGCCTCACGACACGGCGCGCAGGTGAGGTGGATCGTCCGGGGCATCGGCCCGGACGGATGCCGGAACGGCGCCGGCCATGACGTCCGCGTCCAGCGCGTCGGCCGCGATCCAGCCCGACATCATCACCATGGGCATGCCCGGACCCGGGTGGGCGGCACCGCCCGCAAGGTAAAGTCCCCGCACCTTGCGGCTGCGGTTGCCCGGCTTGAACGCGCCCAGGAAGGTGCCGTGGCTGGCCAGCCCGTAAATGGCGCCGTTCAGCACCTTGTAGCGGTCGTGGATGTCCTGGGGCGTCAGGTGCCGTTCCACCACGATGCGGTCCTCGATGTCGGTCAGGCCGGCGGTCCGCTTCAGCTTATTCAGGATGGTGCGGCGGTACTCCGGGAACATCCGGTGCCAGTCATGGTGCGGACGGAGGTACGGCGTATGGACAAGGACGTACAGCGCCTCGCCCCGGTCCGGTGCGACGCCCGGGTCGGTCGCCGCCGGCGCCGCAATGTAGCAGGTGGGATCGGGCGCCGGTTCGCCCTTCGCGTAGATCCACTCGAACTCCTCGGCGGGGTCGCGGGAGAAGACGAAATCGTGGTGCAGCAGGTGGTCGTACCGCTCGCGCAGGCCGAGATAGAGCACCACGCCCGAGCAGGCGGGTTCGTACCCTTTGCGGGCGTAGTGCGCGCCCGCGGCCCCGCCCACCAGTTCGGTGTAGGTGCGGATCGCGTCCATGTTCGACACCACGGCGTCGACGGCCTGGGTCCGTCCGGCCGAGGTCCTCAATCCCCGCACGGCCCCGTCCCGCACGTCGAGGCCGGTCACCTCCTCGCCCGCGCGCATGTCCACGCCGAGGTCCCGGGCAAGGGCCTGCAATCCTTCGGCGACCGCGCGGGTCCCGCCCATCGGGTACCAGACCCCGTCCGCCGCCTGCATGTGGGCGATGGCGCACAGCACCGCCGGCGAGCCGTAGGGCGAGGAGCCGACGTATTGGGTGTAATGGTCCAGCATCTGGGCGAGCCGGGCATCCGGCACATGCGCCCGGATGGTGCCCGCCACCGAGCGGCCCATGCGCAGCGACAGCACGTCCTTGAGTGTGCCGGGGCTCAGGTTCCTCTTGAAGTCGAAGGTGTCGAGCAGGTCCTCGACCGGCTTCCAGAAGAAGAACCGTTGCGAGACGTCGTGCAGGTGCGCCGACAATTTCTGGAAGCGGGCATAGCCCGTGCCGTTGCCGCCGGGTGCGAACGCGTCCATGCGATCGGCCATGGCGGCGACGTCCTCCACCAGGTCGATGCGGGACCCGTCGTCGAAGAAGCAGCGCCATTGCGGATCCAGGCGGACGAGATCCATGTGGTCGGCCAGACGGCGCCCGGCTTCCGCGTAGATGCGCTCCAGCACCCGGGGCACGGTCAGGATGGTCGGCCCCATGTCGAAGCGGAAGCCGTCCGCGTTCAGCACCGCGGCCTTGCCGCCCATCCAGCCGTTCTTGTCGTAGAGCGTCACCTTGTGGCCGCGCGCCGCCAGCACGCAGGCGGACGCAAGCCCCCCCAGACCGGCGCCGACCACCGCCACATCCGCCGCGCGCGCGTTGCTCATCGTCCGGCCTCCGTGCGACCCGTTGGGCGACCTGTTGGGCGACCCGCCGTGCGACTTGTTCCGGTGCCATCCGCCGCGACCCGTTCCGCGCCGGGCCGTCGCGCCTCGAATGCCGGTGCGGTGAGCCCGGCCCGGACCGGGTCGATGCCCAGGTCGGCCAGCAGCAGGCGCGCGGTGATCCGCGCCCCCTCGTAGATCACCGGCAGACCGCTGCCGGGATGGGTGCCGCCCCCCACCAGGTACACGCTGCCGGGGACGAAGCGGTTGTGGGGCCGGAAGTACAGCATCTGCCGCAGGTCGTGGGCCAGGTTGAAGGTTGCGCCCTGGTAGACGTCGAATCCGTCCTGCCAGTCGTCGGGCGTCACCACGCGCTCGTACCGGATACGCGGCTCGAGGTCGCCCAGGCCCAGCAGGCGCAACCGTTCGAGGACCAGACGGCGGAAGGCGGGCGCCTCGCGCGTCCAGTCGATGCCGCCGCGCCGGTTCGGCACCGGGGCCAGGATGTACAGGCTGGTGTGTCCGGGCGGGGCCATGCCGGGATCGGTGGCGCACGGGTTCTGGACATAGACGCAGGGGGCGGTCGGCAGGCGCCCCTCCTCGATTTCGCGCAGGGTGCCGGCGTAGTCCTCGGACAGCAGGATCGTGTGGTGGGCGAGGCGATCGTCCATCGCGCCCTCGATGCCCAGGTACAGCATGAAGGTCGAGCAGGACAGGCGTGCGCCTTCGACCTTGCGGTCCGGCCAACGGCGGCGCAGGCGTTCGGGCACCAGATCGGGCACCACGCGGCCGAAATCGCCGTTGATCACCACCGCGTCCACGTCCATGCGGGTGCCGCCGGCTTCCACGGTCCGGGCGCGGTCGCCCTCGTAGACGATGCGGTCCACGGGGGTGGACAGGCGGATATCCACGCCCATGCGCCGGGCGAGCCGGGCCATCGCCTCCGACACCGCGCCGCAGCCGCCCACCGGGTGGAAGACGCCGTGCTCGTGTTCCAGGAAGCTCAGGATGGTGAACAGGCTGGGGCAGCGGAACGGCGACATGCCGAGGTATTTGGACTGGAACGAGAAGGCGAGCCGGACGCGCGGGTCGGCGAAATAGCGCCTCAGGTCGGCATCCACCGAGGCGTGGGGCCGCAGATGCGGGGTGGCGGCGAACAGCTCGCGCACCATCAGGTCGCGCAGGCTGCCGAACGGGCGTTCCAGGATCGGCTTGAACGCCGCCAGCTTGGCCCGGTTGTCGGCCAGGAAACGGCGGACATTGCGGGCATCGGCCGGGTTGAGGGCCGATATCTCCGCCTCCAGGCGTGCCACGTCGGCGGCGGCCCGGATTTCGCCCTTCCGGCGGCCCGCCTCCTCGAAGACCAGATGGTACTGCGGGTCGAGGCGGACGAGCGTGACATGGTCTTCCAGCCGTTCGCCGCAGGCCCGGAAGATTTCGGCCAGTATCTGGGGGTACAGGAAGAACGTGGGGCCGAGGTCGAACCGGTAGCCGTCGGACGATGTCAGCGTGCGGGTGCGTCCGCCAACCACGTCGGCACGTTCGAACAAGGTCACCCGCACACCGGCCGCCGCCAGCAGCAGCGTGGCCGCCAGCCCGCCCGGACCGGCACCCACCACCGCCACGTGGCGCCGATGGGGGGGGGCCGGCGCACGGCCGGTCGCAGCGGGGGGCGGGGTGGGGATGCGGTCGCCGTCCATGGATTCGCCAGGGCTTCGGGCACGTGGCCGGGGCCTCACGGGCACGGACCACGGGTCCCCTCGGGGCGTGGTTCGACCTGCGAGTGTTTGGGGACATAGCGCCGAGGCCGCTTGCGGACAGGCCGCCCTTCGTAGGGGGGCCTCCCCCGAGCGAAGGGGGCATTCTCCACCGGAATGCAAAAAGAACGGCCCCGGGGGGACTCCCGGGGCCGTGTGCCGGTTCCGACCGAACCGCGCTTGGACGTTCGAATGCGGGGCCGGGCTTACCGGACCGGCGAGGTCCCGGTCGCAGGCGCCGGAGCGGGGGTCTGGGGGGCCGGGGCCCGGTTCATCGGAGCGGTTTCACCGGTCGCCGGCGTCCGGTTCGTCGGGGCGGTCTCGCCGGTGGTCGCCGGCTGCGAGGTGCCCGACGTGGCCCCGGTCCGCAGGCGTTCCAGGAGCCGGTCATCCAACGTCGCCGTCTGCGGCAGGTTTTCGCGCCGCTGGTATTCGGCAATGGCCCGCTGGGTTTGCCGGCCGTACAAGCCGTCGACATTCCCCTCGTACAGGCCCATGGCCTTCAGTGCCTCCTGGGCTTCGCGCACCTCCTGGTTGGTCAGATCGTCGGTGCTGGCCGTCTGCCGGATCCGGCGGCCGGTCTGGGTGCCGGTCTCGGCCTGGTTCCGGTCCAACCGCTCCCGGACCGCCTGCTCGCCCTCGTCCCGGAACGTGCCGGCGGCCGCACCGCCCGCGGCGCCGACCAGCGCACCCACCGGGCCGCCGACCACGGCGCCCGCGACAGCGCCGATCCCGCCCCCGGTTGCTGCCCGCTCCGTGTCGTTGCTGCCGCAAGCGGCCGTCGCAAGCGCAAGACCCAGCGGCAGGATCACCCAAGGTTTCATCGAACCGTCCTCCAAGAATTCCAGATGCCGAGCGAACAACCATGACGGCCGAAAGGTCCCTTGGTGTCCCTCGTTGCGGCACATGGCGGCATTCCTGGACGCCCGGAGGCCGGCGCGCTGCCCCGGAAACGCAACGGGCCGGCGCATCGCGCCGGCCCGTGGGATCGATGTCGGATAGTGTGAGGTCAGGTGCCGGCCAGTGCGGGCCAGACCTCCAGCGTGCCGCGGTAGATCATTTCCAGCGCCACATAAAGGATGACCACCAAACCGACATACGCGATCCACCGGTGGCGCTGGAGAAGGCGCGCGATAAAGGTGGCGGCCAGACCCATCAGGGCGATGGAGAGAGCCAGGCCGAACACCAGGACGATAGGGTGTTCGCGCGCGGCGCCCGCCACGGCCAGCACGTTGTCCAGCGACATGGACACGTCGGCGATGATGATCTGCCAGGCCGCTTGCGCAAAGGTCTTGCGCGGGGCGCCGCCGGTGGCGCCGGAGTCCTGGTCGGCCAGGATCCCTTCGACGTCCTGCTCGTGTCCGGAGGTGCGCAGCTCGCGCCACATCTTCCAGCACACCCAGAGGAGTAGCAGGCCGCCCACCACCAGCAGGCCGATGATCTGCAACAGCTGCGTCGCCAGGGCCGCGAAGATGATGCGCAACACGGTGGCGGCGATGATGCCGACCAGAATGGCCTTGTTGCGCTGGTCTTTCGGCAGGCCCGCCGCGGCGAGCCCGATGATGATGGCGTTGTCTCCCGCCAGCACCAGGTCGATTACGATGACCTGGAGGAAGGCGGTCAGCATTTCGCCAAGGACAATATCTCCCATGCCTCTTACCGCTCCGCTTTCAACGATTGAGGAGCGGGTGGACGCATCGCCGAGCCGCTCCGTCGGGCATCCAGTCCGACATCGCAGCCACTTCAAGCTGCCAGAGGGGCCCGGCCTGGGAGTGCCGATATACGTTCCGGCGGCAGGGTGCGCAAGTCCGGGTGGCGGAAGGGGAGACGTACGGGGCGTGGATCCTTGTCGCGATGGTCCACGCCCCACGGTCCGTTCAGGTGAAGTAATCCGTGGCGGCGAAGAAGACATCCTGCGACTGGATGCTGTTGCCCGCGCCCAGGACGACGAGCCCGGTGGCGCTGCCATGGCTGGTGAAATCGATCAACAGCGTGCCGTCGGCGCCGACGGTGACGTCCAGGTCGCCGTCGTCCAGCGTCCCGGTGGAATTGGTATCGAGATTCGTGAACGTGGTCAGGTTGGTGAACCCCGGCAGGCCGATCTGATCCTCGCCGGGTTGGAAATCCAGGATGAAGTCGGTGCCTTCGTTGGGCCAGAACCAGAAGACATCGCTCCCTTCGCCACCGTACAGGGTGTCGTTGCCGCCGCCGCCGTCGATCTCGTCCTCGCCGGCATCGCCAAAGACCATATCGTCGCCATCGGGCGCGCCGAGCGGAACCGAACCCTCCTCCTCGGGGAAGCCACCCACATTGTCGTCGCCTTCGCCGCCGACGACCAGATCGGCGCCCAGGCCGCCGAACAGCGTGTCGTTGCCGTCCTGCCCATCGACGGTGTCGTTGCCGTCCCCGCCATTGCCCCGGTCATTGCCGGTGCCCCCGGCGATGATGTCGTTCCCTCCAAGGCCCTGGAAGTCATCGGGTTCGGCGGCTCCCTGGAATATCTCGAACCCGTCGGTTCCGCGAAAGATGGCCATGACCCTTTCCTCCCGAGTTGTGCGCCGTGGAGGAGGACGTGACGCCTGTGCACGGACGCGGGGCGCACCCTAGCATCGCCGCTGATTCCGAAAGGTACACTCTTGGACACATGTTCGATTTTGTGCCGATGAATACTGAATTGGTGGTGTGGATTTCTTTGCGACGCAGGTGGCCAAAAGAATGGTCCTTAATTGCAAGTTTGAAAAAATTAGACGTTAGGTCGGTTTGTGGGCGGCCTGTAATTCCAAAGAAGGGGTCATATCAATATTCAGTTGGTTTTAAAAGAATGAATGCCACATTTTCGATGGTGCAGATCGTGCGATGATTGTCGCGAATAGGAATGTCAGCGGCCCAAGAAGCGCCCGTGATACTCCCGCGCCCACCCGGCGACCATCCTCCTCGCCGCATGGCGCAACCGCCGGGTCACCGTAGGAAAGGCGTAGGGCCCGCAATCGGTGGGTGCTGTGCACCGGAGCACCTATCGCTTTCTTCATACTTTCTGTTTTTCAACGTTTCGGCGAGGTTCCTCCGGTTGCGGATGTGGAGGAACGCCGTATGTGGAAACGATTACCCCTGCTGTTCCTGGTGGTCCTTGCCGTCACGGGATGCCAGCGGCCCGGACAGAACGCCTATTCCGCCCGCGAGATGGGGCGTGGGGCCTTGGTCAACTTCGGCACTGTCGTGGCGGTGCGAGAGGTTGCTGTGATCGGTGAGAACACCGGAACCGGCGCGGGGATCGGCGCGGTCACGGGCGGCATCGCCGGATCCCGATTCGGGTCCGGTGGCGGCAACGTGGCGGCAACGCTTGGGGGCATGTTGGCGGGTGCCATTGTCGGCGCCGTGGCCGAGCAGGCGATGAGCGACCGTACCGGCCTCGAGTACACGGTCACCCTGGAAAACGGCGCCACCATGACCGTCCTTCAGGAAAGGAACGAGGGGGACAGGATGCTGCCGCCGGGCTCCCGCGTGATGGTCCAGGTTGCCGGCGGTCACCAGCGGGTTCTCCCCGCGGACCACCTCCCGACCGAGATCCAGCGGCCCCAAGGCATCCGGGTGCTGAACTGATGCGCGCCCTTTTGCCGGCGCTGGCCCTGGCGCTTTCGGGCTGCGTGTACCAGGCTCAAATTCCCCATCTCGACGCCACGGGTGCCGCGTCGGTCGGTGGTCGGCAGCCCGGCAGCTATGCGGCCCTCGTCCAAACCGGTGGTTGGAACATCGACAGCACCGTCGTCGGCTGGAATTGCGGGCCCCACACCTATAAGGCCGACATCAATCCCGCATGGTCCCAGGGCATGGCCAGGGCGCTCCAGGCGTCCCTGGAGAACGTCGCCTTTCCGGGGCGGATTTTGAACCCGGCGGACATCAGCGCCGGTGGCTATGCGGCCTTCGTGTCGTTCACCCAGTCGAACGCGACCAGCCGTGTCACCGTCGTTCCCAGGATGTTCTTTGGGGCGGATTCGGTGTCCGAAACGACGCTGGAAGGCATCATGGTCGTCCAGTTGCCCGACGGAACCCGGGAGCAGCAGCCCATCGTGGGGCGGGGCACGTCAACCAAGCCGCTCTTCTCCTGCGGGGATGCGGTCGAGTCGGTGGGTGCTTCGGCCGCCGCGGCGTTGCAGGAGTTGCTCAGGAACGCGGCCACGTCGACGAAGCTCATCCTGGCACAGCGGGTGAAGCGGGTTTGATCCCCTCACGGCCCGGCGGCACGTCTGCCGGGCCGTCCCCTGTTCCGAGACTCCGGCCAAAACATGGACCGGATCACTCCGGCGCCCGGTCCTTGGTGAGGACGCCGACCACCCCGGCCACCGCCACGCCAGCGGTGGCGATGGCTTCGGCCTGCTCCGGCGACACATGGACGCCAAAGGCGGCGGCCACGGCGATCAGGCCGAGCCAGGTGGACCGTTCGCGGGCACGGTCGAGGAGGAACGTCGAAAGGGCTTTCATGCGGTGTCTCCCAGGAAAAGCCGGCGCTCGGCATCGCGTCGGCGGGTGAGGCCCGGCA